>NZ_JABEMA010000106.1 GCF_013004605.1 Pseudokineococcus marinus | reverse complement strand
GGCGTCCCGCCCTCCGCGGGCGCCCCCGCGGTCGTCGCCGCCACCGCCGCGGCGACGGGACGGCCCGCCGCCGAGGTGGACGCCCTGCTCCGCTCCCCCGCCCCGGGCGACGACGAGGGCCTCGTGCGCCTCGCGCACGCCCTCGACGCCCTCGAGAGAGAGGTCCGCCGATCGTGACCGACCCCGCCCTGCAGCCCGACCAGCCGCCCGCACCCGTCCCCGACGCCGGCCCCGGCCCGGGCGTCGCCGCCGACGTGCCGGCCGAGCAGGACCTGCCCTCGGCCGAGGAGGCGCGCGAGGCGCTGACGGCGGTGCGCACCGAGGTCGCCAAGGCGGTCGTGGGCCAGGACGTCGCCGTCACGGGCCTCGTCGTCGCCCTCCTCTCCCGCGGCCACGTGCTGCTCGAGGGCGTGCCCGGGACGGCGAAGACGCTCCTCGTGCGCGCGCTGGCGGCCTCGCTGCGCCTCGACACGGCGCGGGTGCAGTTCACCCCCGACCTCATGCCCGGTGACGTCACCGGATCGCTCGTCTACGACGCCGGGGTCTCCGACCTCGTGTTCCGCGAGGGCCCCGTCTTCACCAACCTCCTGCTGGCCGACGAGATCAACCGGACGCCGCCGAAGACGCAGGCCTCCCTGCTGGAGGCGATGGAGGAGCGCCAGGTCACGGTGGACGGCAGGCCCCGTCCGCTCCCGCGGCCCTTCGTCGTCGCGGCGACGCAGAACCCCGTCGAGCAGGAGGGCACCTACCCCCTGCCCGAGGCGCAGCTCGACCGCTTCCTCCTCAAGCTGCGGCTCCCGCTGCCTCCCCGCGAGGCCGAGCTCGAGGTGCTCCAGCGCCACGCGACCGGCTTCGACCCGCGCGACCTCGCCGCCGCCGGGCTGCGCGCCGTGGCCGGCCCCGAGCACCTGGCCGCCGGCGCCCGGGCCGTCGGCGGGGTGCGCGTGGCCCCCGACGTCCTGGGGTACGTCGTCGACGTCGTCCGGGCCACCCGCGAGGCGCCGTCGCTGTCCCTCGGCGTCTCCCCCCGCGGCGCGACGATGCTCCTCGCGGCGAGCCGGGCGTGGGCGTGGCTGCAGGGGCGCGACTACGTGACGCCCGACGACGTCAAGGCCCTCGCTCCCGCGACGCTGGGCCACCGCGTCCAGCTGCGCCCCGAGGCCGAGCTCGAGGGCGTGACCGTGGACGCGGTCCTCACCAGCGTCCTCGGCGGCGTCGCCGTCCCCCGCTGAGCCCGGCGTGCACGTCACCGGACGCCTCGTCCTGCTCGTCGCCCTCGGCGCCGTGCCCGTCGGCCTCCTGCCGGGATGGGCGCCGCCCGTCACGTGGGCCGCCCTCGTGCTCCTGGCCGTGGGCGTCGACCTCGCGCTCGCGGCCTCCCCCCGACGGCTCGGGCTCGAGCGGCAGGTGCCCGCGGGCGTCCGCCTCGGCGAGCCCGCCGAGAGCGCCCTCCTCGTCACCAACCCGGGGCCGCGGCGCCTGCGCGGCGTCGTCCGCGACGCCTGGGGCCCGTCGGCGGGGCCGTCCGGGGACCGGCACCGCGTCGACGTCCCCGCCGGCGAGCGCCGCCGGCTGGTGACGCCGCTCCTGCCCACGCGCCGCGGGGACCGCGAGGGCGACCGCGTGACGGTCCGCGCCGTCGGGCCGCTGGGGCTCGCGGCTCGGCAGCGCTCGCGCGAGGTCCCGGCGTCCTTGCGGGTGCTCCCGCACTTCCGCTCCCGCCGCCACCTGCCGAGCCGCCTCGCCCGCCTGCGCGACCTCGAGGGCCGCTCGGCCGTGCAGGTCCGCGGGCAGGGCACCGAGTTCGACAGCCTGCGCGACTACGTCGAGGGCGACGACGTGCGCTCGATCGACTGGCGCGCCACCGCCCGTCGCCAGGAGCTCGTCGTGCGCACCTGGCGGCCCGAGCGCGACCGGCGGGTGCTGCTCGTCCTCGACACCTCCCGGACCGGAGCCGGCCGGGTCGGGGACGCGCCGCGGCTCGACGCCGCCATGGACGCCGCGCTCCTCCTCGCGGCGCTGGCCTCCCGGGCCGGGGACCGCGTCGACCTCGTCGCCGCCGACCGCCGCGTGCGCGCCCGCGTCGAGCGGACGACGGGCGCGGCCCTGCTGCCCGCCCTCGTCCAGGCGATGGCCCCGCTGGAGGCCCGCCTCGTCGAGGCCGACTGGACGCTCGTGGCCCGCACGGTGCGGACGGCGCTGACGCGCCGGGCGCTCGTGGTGCTGCTCACGCCGCTGGAGCCGGCGGCCGTCGAGGAGGGCCTGCTGCCGGTGCTCGGGCAGCTGACGTCACGCCACCAGGTCGTCGTGGCCTCCGTCACCGACCCGCGGGTCGAGGAGATGCGGGACCGGCGCGACGACGCCGTCGAGGTCTACGACGCCGCCGCTGCGGAGCGCGTGCTGCTCGAGACCGACCGCCTCGTCGAGCGCCTGGGCCGGGCCGGCGTCCACGTCGTGCGCGGGACGCCGGAGGAGCTGCCCCCTCGCCTGGCCGACGCCTACCTGGCCCTCAAGGCCGCGGGGCGGCTGTGACGACCTGCTGAGGACCACCGCGACGAACCCTCTCGCCCGTGTGAGGGCGCGTGGTCGCCCACCGGTGCACCGCCACGACCAGCAGCAGCGACATGCCGACGAGCTCGCCCGTCGACTCGAGCAGGCCCAGCGCGTACCCGACACGGTCGGGCACCGACCCCTCGAGGAGCTGGTGCAGCATGTCGACGCCCGCACCAGCGGCCATCAGCAGGACGAGCGCGCCGGCGAGCTGGAGCGACGTCGCCCGCGCGGGACCGTCGCTGCGGAGATGGAACACCAGGACGACGAGGCCGAGGACGCCTCCGTAGCCGGCCCAGACCAGCAGCTCGCCGAGGTCGCCCGCCCGGAGCCCTGCGACTGCCGGGAGGTCGACGGCACCGGCCAGCGCGAAGCCCAGCCGCTCGTGCAGCGCTGCGGCGTCGTCCACGACGACCACAGAGAGCAGGACTGCCCAGGCGGCGAGGACCGGGTCCCGCAGCCGTCGGACGAGGACGAGCAGCACGAGCACCGTGAGCGCGACCTGGACGTAGCCCGCGATCTCGGCCGCGGAGCCGTCGTACTGGCTGTCCCACCGACCGTCGGCGAAGGCCGTGAAGCGTCCCTGCAGCCTGGCGAACCGGTGGCCCATGTCGGCGACGACGAGGGCGCCGTCCACCGCCAGCAGGACGAGGAGCGTGACGACGCCCGCACGCGAGAGGCGCCCGGGGCCCCGCGCCGGCGGCCGCGGCGGAGCACCAGCGGTCGTCCGCCCGTCAGCCGGGCGCTGCGCTCGGACGTGCGAGGCCGCCACGACCACCTCCGATGCGCACGACCGGCGGTCACCGGTTGCCACGGCGACGCGTCCACTCAGATGAGGGACGGACTGTACGCGGCTCGTCACCTCCGGGACATCCGCAGGTCGTCGTCTCGACGCTCCATGGTCATGACGTCGGAGCACCCGGCCCTCGGTGTGCCGGGCAGCGCAAGGACCTCAGGGCACTTCCGCCGCCTCCACCACGTCGGCGCGCTCGTCCTGCGGGCGCGTCCCGCGCAGCCGCTGGACGGCTCGCATCCCGTGGAAGACGCCGATGGCCGCGGCCGTGCCGAGCGCGATGCCGCCGAAGGTGAGGTCGCCGACGACGAGCGTGTAGTCGGCGATGCCGATGACGAGCGCCGTCCCGGCCGTCATGAGGTTCACCGGGTCGCCGAAGTCGACGCGGTGCTGCACCCAGATCCGCGCGCCCAGCACCCCGATCAGGCCGTAGAGCACGGTGGCGGCGCCGCCGAGCACGCCCGGCGGCACGGTGGCGATGAGGGCGCCGACCTTCGGCGACAGGCTGAGGGCGAGCGCCGCGAGTCCGGCGACGAGGTACGCGGCGGTCGAGTAGACGCGCGTCGCGGCCATGACCCCGATGTTCTCGGCGTACGTCGTCGTGCCCGAGCCGCCGCCGAGGCCGGCGAGCGCCGTCGCCGCGCCGTCGGCGACGAGCGCGCGGCCGGTGAGGCGTTCGACGTCGGTGCCCGTCATGGCCGCCACCGAGGTGACGTGGCCGACGTTCTCGGCGACGAGGACGAGCACCACCGGCAGGAACAGCCCGAGCACCGCGACGTCGAAGGCTGGCGCGGTGAAGGGCGGGAGCCCGGCCCAGCCGGCGTCCCCGACGGGGGCGAGGTCGACCTCCCCGCGGGCGAGCGCCACGACGTAGCCGACGACGACGCCGACGAGCACCCCGAGGCGCGCCAGCAGGCCGCGGAACAGCACGGTCGCCAGGAGGATCGCCCCGAGCGTGACGACGGCGGTCACCGGGCTCTGCTCGACGTTGGCGAGCGCGCTGGGGGCCAGGTTGAGGCCGATGAGCGCCACGATCGTCCCGGTGACCGGAGGCGGCATGACCGCCGAGATCCACCGCGGCCCGGCGACGTGGACGACGACCCCGACGAGCGCGAGCGCCACACCCGTGACGAGGACCCCGCCCAGGGCGACGGCGACGCCGCCCTGCGCCGTCGCAGCCGCGAGCGGCGCGATGAAGGCGAAGCTCGACCCGAGGTAGCTCGGCAGCCGCCCGCCCGTCACGAGGAGGAAGAGCAGCGTGCCGACGGCGGAGAAGAAGAGCGTCGTCGCCGGCGGCAGGCCCGTGATGAGCGGCACGAGGAAGGTCGCGCCGAACATGGCGACGACGTGCTGGACGCCGATGACGCCGGTCCGCCACCACGCGAGCCGCTCCCCGGGGCCGACCACCTCGCCGGGGCCGACGGTGCGCCCGTCGCCGTGCAGGGTCCAGCCGAGGGTCTTCCGGGGTGCCGTCACGGACCGCCAGCGTAGGGGCGCGGCGACGGGCTGCGGTGCCGCTGCAGCGGTCCCGGGGCGCCGGTCAGGAGCCCCTCGCCGTGTCAGCCGCGGACGGGCGCGACGTCGCCGACGTCGCCGGCGCGCAGGTCGCCCGTCTCCCCCAGCGCCGCCGCGCGGCGGCCGAGGACGCCCACGTAGGCGCAGAAGGCCGCGAAGACGAGGAAGCCGACGCCGACGCGCACGGGCGTGGGCCACGGCGCCGGCGTGACGAAGCCCTCGACCACCCCGCTGACCGCTAGGACCCCGACGAGGCCCAGGGCGATGGTGAAGAGCGCCCGCCCCTCGGCGGCCAGGGCGTCCGCGCGCGTGCGGGCCCCCGGCGCGACCCAGGCCCAGAACAGCGCGAGCCCGGCCGCCGCCGCGACGAAGACGGCCGTGAGCTCGAGGAAGCCGTGCGGGAGGATGAAGGCGAAGAAGACGTCGCCGCGGTCGTAGGCGAACAGCAGCCCGGCGGCCTGCCCCACTCCCACCGCGTTGGCGGCGACGATGTAGACGACGAAGACGCCCGTGATGCCGAAGGCGACGCACAGCGCGGCGATGCGCGCGTTGTTGGACCACACCTGGCCGGCGAAGGACGCCGCCGTGTTCTGCGAGTAGTAGTCGACGAAGTCGCGCTCGACGTACTGCCGCAGGTCCTGCTCGCCGCCCATGGAGGCCAGCACGGCCGGGTCGGTCGCCGTCCAGACCGCCACCGCGGTGGCCATGACGAGGAAGGCGGCCGCGACGCCGACGACGACCCAGCGGATGCGGTAGACGGCCACGGGGAACGAGACGAGGAGGAAGCGGGCGACCTCGCGCCACGCCGGCTCGCGCACCCCGCCGATGCGGCTGCGGGCGCGCGCCACGAGGCGGGAGAGCCGCGAGACGAGCACCGGGTCGGGGCTCGAGGCCTGCAGGACCGACAGGTGCGTGGCGGTGCGCTGGTAGAGCCGCAGCAGCTCGTCGGCGTCCTCGCCGCGCAGCCGCCCCTGGCGCAGCAGCCGCTCGAGGCGCTGCCAGGTCGGCTCGTGCACCTGCACGAACGCGTCGACGTCCACCGGGCTCCCTCCGACCGCGGCGCCCCCGCGGCCCGCCGGCGCCACGCTACCGAGGCCGCCGCCGGCCCCGGCGCCCGGACGGGCGCACGCCGCCGGGTCGGCCCTGCCAGCATGGGGGCGTGACGACGACCGGGGACGCCGCACGGGTCCGAGGGGAGGCCGGTGCGAGCTGGGAGGACGAGGCCCTGGCCCACGCGCTCGGGACGGGCGTCGTCACCGGCGACGCCGTGGTGCTCGAGCTGCCGCGCGCCTCGGCGGTCCTGCGGATCGCCTCGGGCCTGCTCGACGCCCTCGTGGTCCTCGTCGTCGGTCTCGTCGTGCTCGTCGTCGCCCTCCCCCGGCTGGGCGGGGCGAACACCTCGTCGGTGGCGACGGTCGTCTCGGTGCTGCTGGTGCTCCTCGTCGTCGGCATCCCCACGGCCGTCGAGACGCTGACGCGCGGGCGCTCCCTCGGGCGCCTCGTCATGGGCACCCGGGTCGTGCGCGACGACGGCGGCCCGGTGCGCTTCCGCCACGCGGTCGTCCGGGCGCTCACCGGCGTCGGCGAGCTGTGGCTGCTGACGGGCGCGCCCGCGCTCATCACGGCGCTGGCGAACCGGCGCGGCAAGCGCATCGGCGACCTGCTGGCGGGGACCGTCGTCGTCCGCGAGCGCGCCGCCCGCCAGGAGGTCCGCGAGGTGCTCATGCCGCCCGAGCTGGCGCGCTGGGCGTCCACCGCCGACGTCGGCGCGCTGCCCGCCGGGCTGGCCCTCGCCTGCCGGCAGCTGCTCGCGCGCTCGCACCGCCTCAACCCGACCTCGCGGGAGCAGCTCGGCGCGCAGCTGCGGGCCGACGTCGTCGCACGGGTCTTCCCGCCCCCGCCGCCGTCGGCGTCCCCCGAGCGCGTGCTCGCCGCGGTGCTGGCCGAGCGCCGCCGCCGCGACCTCGAGCGGCTGCGGGCCCAGGAGGAGCGCCGCCGCCAGGACGCGGACGAGCTGCAGCGCCTGCCCTTCTCCTGACGTCCATGGGTCCGCGCTCTGGACACGGCACTTCGTCGTCACGTCGCCGTCCCAGCGTCCGTCCCACGGCGAAGTGACGACGAAGTGCGCCTCAGAAGGCGCTGACGGGGCGATGTGACGACGACGTGCGGGGTCGGGGACGCCACAGGACCGGGACGCCGCGGGTCCCGGACGGCGACGGGCGGCCGCCCCCGCAGGGACGACCGCCCGTCGGGCGCTCAACTCGTGTGCACGAGCCGGGGCTCAGTAGCGGTAGGCCTCCGGCTTGAACGGCCCCTCGACGGGCACGCCGAGGTAGGAGGCCTGCGAGGCCGAGAGCTCCGTGAGCCGCACGCCGAGGGCGTCGAGGTGCAGGCGGGCGACCTTCTCGTCGAGGTGCTTGGGCAGCACGTGGACGGCCGTCGCGTACTCGTCGGTGCGCGTGAAGAGCTCGACCTGGGCGATGACCTGGTTGGAGAACGAGCAGCTCATGACGAACGACGGGTGGCCCGTCGCGTTGCCGAGGTTCATGAGCCGGCCCTCGGACAGCACGATGACGCTGTGCTCGGGCCGCTCGCCCGAGCCGGGGAAGACCCACTCGTGGACCTGCGGCTTGATCTCCGTGCGCTGCACGCCCTCGACGCGGGCGAGGCCGGCCATGTCGATCTCGTTGTCGAAGTGGCCGATGTTGGCGACGATCGCCTTGTCCTTCATCGCGGCCATGTGGTCCGCCGTGACGACGTCCTTGCAGCCGGTCGTCGTCACGACGATGTCGGCCGTGGGCAGCACGTCCTCGAGCGTCGTCACCTGGTAGCCCTCCATCGCGGCCTGCAGCGCGCAGATGGGGTCGACCTCGGTCACGACGACGCGGGCGCCCTGGCCGCGCAGCGACTCGGCGCAGCCCTTGCCGACGTCGCCGTAGCCGCAGACGACCGCGACCTTGCCGCCGATGAGGACGTCGGTGGCGCGGTTGAGGCCGTCGACGAGGCTGTGGCGGCAGCCGTAGGTGTTGTCGAACTTCGACTTGGTGACCGAGTCGTTGACGTTGATCGCCGGGAAGAGCAGGCGGCCGTCGCGGGCCATCTCGACGAGGCGGTGCACGCCCGTCGTCGTCTCCTCGGTGACGCCCTTGAGGCCCTGCGCGAGCTTGGTGAAGCGCTGGCCGTCGGCGGCGAGGCTGCGGCGCAGCGTCTCGAGGACGACGGCGTGCTCGGCGTTCTCGGCCGCCTCGGGGCCGGCGACCTCGCCCGCCGCCTCGGCGGAGACGCCGTTGTGGACGAGCAGGGTGGCGTCGCCGCCGTCGTCGAGGAGCATGTTGGGGCCGTCGTGGCCCTCGCGGCTCCAGTCGAGCGCGGTGTCGGTGCACCACCAGTACTCGGCGAGGGTCTCGCCCTTCCACGCGAAGACCGGCACGCCGGCGGGCGCCTCGGGCGTCCCGCTGCCGACGACGACGGCGGCCGCCGCCTCGTCCTGCGTGGAGAAGATGTTGCAGCTGGCCCAGCGGACCTCGGCGCCCAGCGCGGTCAGGGTCTCGATGAGCACGGCCGTCTGCACCGTCATGTGCAGCGAGCCGGTGATGCGGGCGCCGCGCAGCGGCTGGGCGGGGCCCATCTCGGCGCGCAGGGCCATGAGGCCGGGCATCTCGTGCTCGGCGAGGCGGATCTGGTGGCGGCCCGCCTCGGCCAGGCCAAGGTCGGCGACGAGGTGCTGGACGCCGCCGACGACGGCCGCGGTGGGCAGGTCCTCGGGAGCCGTCGAGCCGGTCGGGGCGGTGGTGTCGGGTGCGGCGGGCGCGGTGAGCGTCACGGGAGTCCTCCGGGAGGGGCGGTCAGGTCACCGGCGCAGCCCCTCTGGGCCTGCGGTCTCCACCGACGCCGGGCTCTCGAGCGTACTCCGCGCGCCCGCCCGAGCCCGGTCGAGCCCCGAACCGCCCCCCGGCCGGTGGGGGCGGAGCCCCATCGGTGCTCGGGGCGGAGCCGGGTCAGAGGACGCGGGTCAGCACGGTGAGGGCGCCCGCCCAGCACGCCGCGCCGACGACCAGGGCGCCGCCCCAGCCCGCCATCGCCTGCAGGGCGGTGCCGCGGGTGCCCGTGGCGACGGGCCCGACCGACCGGACGTCGTCCGCCGACGGCCGCACGTCGTCGCACAGGTCGACCACCCAGGCCGTCGGCGCGGGCGCCCCGGCCGTGGCCGGGCGCTCGAAGACGTGCTCCAGGACGCCGTGACCCGGGGCGACGGCGCCCACAGGGACGGGGTCCGCGGCGACGGGGTCCACGGCGACGGGGTCCACGGCGACATGCTGCCGCGGCACCGGCCGCTCCGCCGCCAGGGTGCTCCCGGCGGGCGCGTCCCCCACCGCTGCCGTCGTCGCCGCCTCGTGGGTGCTCTCGCTCGTCGCCATGGTCGAGGCCTCGGCAGCCCCTGCCCGTCCCTGGAGGGGTCGGGACGGACGAGCCGCCGCGCTCACCCGGACAGCGCAGGACCCCTGCTCCGGCCGGGTGAGCGGCTCAGCCCAGGACGTCCCGCAGCTCGGCGACGTGCGGGGAGGTCGCCGGGTCCAGGCCCGTGGCGAGGGCCAGGTAGGCCGCGGCGAAGTCGGTGCGCGCGACGAGCTGGGCGAAGCGGGCGAGCGGCCCCCCGGCGTCGGCGACGACCTCGCTCGTGCGCACCCCTGAGCGCTCGGCGAGGCGCAGCACGGCCGCGGACGCCCCGGCCGTCCCCTCCCGCAGCAGCACCAGGCGCAGGCGGCTGCGCGAGGGCCCGTCGAGGAAGGGGTCGTCGAAGAGGTCGTCCTCCGCGGCCGCCGCGAAGGGGCCGCCGAAGGTGGCCACCACGTCGCCCGCGTCGTCGGGCAGGCGCCCGTGGACGGCGGGCACCCGCGCGGTGCGGGCGAGCACCGAGGCGGCCCGCCGCGCCGCGACGCCCGCGAGGTCGCCGTCGCCGAGCAGGACGGGCACGTCGGCGGCCAGGTCGAGGGCGAGGGCTTTGGCGGGGTTGACGAAGGTCTCCGAGCCCGGTCGGCAGGCCTCCGCCTCGGCGTCGAGGGCCGAGGCGACCTCCGCGAGGGCCTCCGCCGCGGAGGCGTCCCCGAGCGGCGCCAGCACGCCGAGGGAGGACGTGACGCAGAGGGCCGGCGTCAGCAGGGACCACAGCGCCGTGCGCGAGGTGGGCGCCGAGGTGGCCTCCCGGCCCGGCTCGGGCAGCGGCACGTGCACGCCGCGGCCCATCGCGCAGGCGGCCTCGAGCGGGGAACCGGCGGCGCCGACCGTCAGCAGGCGCGCGCC
>NZ_JABEMA010000105.1 GCF_013004605.1 Pseudokineococcus marinus | reverse complement strand
CCGCGGGCCGCGCGCTCGTGCCCGTGCTGCGCGACACGGGCCGCCTCGAGCTCGTCCACGCGGCGCTCCTGGCCCTGGGGCTCGCGCTCGCCGCCTGATCCCGGAGGACCGGTCGAGGCGGGCGCGTCCCGCTGCGCGCCGCCGACGGCCCCGTGCTCGCCCGGGCGGCCGCCGACGTGCTGGTCGAGGACGGCACGTGGCGCGCCCTCGCGGACGAGGTGTCCCTCGCCGAGCTGGACCGGGAGCGACCCGGCTTCCTCGAGCGCGTCCGCGAGGTCTCGGGCCGCTGACGCCGCCCGCGACCGCCCGGCGGGCTCAGCCGCGCGGGCCCTCGCGGCGCCGGTCGTCGTCGGCGTCCTCGGCCGCGGCGTCGTCGTCGAGGCCGCGCGAGAACCGCCCCCCGCCGCTCCTGCCACCACTGCCGGGGCCACCGCCCTGCGCGCGCTGCTGCTGGCGGTCGAGGATGGCCTGCGTCATCTGCTCGCGGGGGCCGCGCAGCAGCACGAAGGACAGCAGGATCGACACGAGCGCCGTCACGAGCAGCCACCAGACGCCCCGGAGGCCGACGGCGTAGGCGAGCAGGCCCACCGCGGCGAGCAGGGACAGCCGCAGGAGCGTGTAGCGCAGCACGACGGGCACGGCGACCAGGGTAGGCGCCGCCCGGAGCCCCCCGTCCCGCCGCCGTCCTGGCCGCCGGCCTGGCCGCCGGCCTGGCCGCCCGGCGGACGGGCGCCGTCCCGCCCTGCCGGGCCGCCGAGCGGTCCGTACCATCAGACGATGTTGCGCGCTCTGCTCGTCCTCCTCGCCGTCGGTCTCGCGGTCTACGCCGTCCTCGACGTGCTGCGCAGCCGCGACGACGAGATCTCGGTGCTCGGCCGCACCGCCTGGGTCGTCATCTCCATCGTCCTGCCCGTGCTCGGCCCGGTGCTGTGGATCACGGTGGGCCGCCAGCGCGCCGAGGGCGGGGGTGGTGGCGGCGGGGGCGGCAGCCGCCCGCGCGGCCCCCTCGGCCCGGACGACGACCCCGGCTTCCTGCGCGACCTGCACGGACCCCGCCGCGGCTGACGCCCCTCACGTCCGACCCGGCGCGCGGGGGGGGCGCTGGACGACGCAGGCCCCGCTCCCTGGAGGGAGCGGGGCCTGCGTCGTCGTGGGGGCTCGGTGGCCCGGCCTCGGTGTTCGGGCTCGACGGCTGGGTCAGCCGATCCCGGCGTAGGAGTGGTTGCCGGGGAAGAAGATGTTGACCACGCCCCAGTTGACGAGGATGCAGGCGAAGCCCGCGATGGCGAGGTAGGCCGCGCGGCGCCCGTCCCAGCCGCGCGTGGCGCGGGCGTGCAGGTAGGCGGCGTAGACGACCCAGATGACGAAGGTCCAGACCTCCTTGGGGTCCCACCCCCAGTAGCGGCCCCACGCCCGCTCGGCCCAGATGGCGCCGGCGACGAGCGTGAAGGACCACAGCGGGAACGACACGGCGATGAGCCGGTAGGCGGCCCGCTCGAGCTCCACCGAGCCGGGCAGGCGGTCCATGAAGCGGCCGCGAGCGGGGCGGCCGGCAGCGAGGGCGTGCTCGCGGCGGTCCTGCACGAGCTGCAGGACGTTGGCCGAGAAGGCGATGACGAAGAGCGCCGAGCTGACCGTCGCGACGGAGACGTGGATGACGAGCCAGTAGCTCTGCAGCGCCGGCACGAGCTGGGCCGACTCGGTGTAGAGGACCGACAGGGCGATGCCGAGGGTGAGCAGCACCGGCCCGACGACGAAGACGCCCAGGTAGCGCAGGTCCCGGCGCAGCAGCACGACGCAGTAGACGGCGGTGACGACGAAGGCCCCCGTCAGCGTGAACTCGTACATGTTGCCCCAGGGCACGCGGCCCGCGGAGAGCCCGCGGGTGACCACCGCGGCGCCGTGGAGCAGCAGCGCCAGCCACGTCGTCGTGACGCCGACGGCCGCGGCGCGGCGGCGCACCCCCGCGTCGGGGTCCTCGGCCCCGGCCCCGGTGGGGGCCGCTCCCCCGGCGGGTCGCGCGCCGGCGCCCACGAGCGCCTCCTGCGGGGCGTGCGCCACGGCGGTGCGCCCCCGGCCCGAGAGGTCGAGCGCGAAGGCGACGAGCGCGACGGCGTAGACCGTCATCGACGAGTAGACGAGCAGGTTGCTCGTCGCGGCGAGCGACTCGCCCATGTCCTCAGCTCCTGGATCGGGTCGGCGGGGCGGTTGCGGGCTCCCCGGCGGCGGTCGGCGTCCCCGGGCCCGAGGCCGCGGGAGGTGGTGGGGCCGGCGGGGACGGGGCCGGTGGTGGTGGTGGTGGGGCCGGCGGCTGCGGCGGGCCGGGGGGTGCGCCACCGTCGAGGGTACGCGCGAGGCCGTCGACCTCCGCGGCCAGCCCGGCGTCCTCCCCGCGCGCGAGGCCGCCCACCTCGGTGCGCAGGCCGCCGCCCGCGGCGGGGTCGCCGGTGACGCGGACGAAGACGCGGCGTCGCGGGGTGAAGAGCGAGGCCACCAGCCCGAGCATGGCGAGCACGGAGAACACGAGGGCCGGCAGGCGGCCCGGGTCGTGCCGCACCGTGAGCCCGGCGAAGCGCGGCAGCGGGTCCCCGGCGCCGGACCCGGCCGCGACGTCGTCGGCCGCCGCCGCGTCGGGCGGGTAGCCGAAGCGCAGCGTGCCGAGGCCGGAGGGGAGCTCGACGGCGTCACCCGGGCGCAGCGCCACCGACCAGGGGGCGCCCTCGTCGGTGTCGAGCTGCTCCATCGAGCGGGTGTCGAGCTCGTAGACGTTGACGGGCAGGCCGTCGTTGACGGGACCGAGGTCGCCGCGGTAGCCCGTGAGCAGCAGCAGCGGGTCGCGCGCGTCGGGGAAGACGGAGCGCGGGCCCCGCTCGTCGACGACGGCGGTCGGCAGGAAGGCGCCGGTGAACCCGAGCTGGTCCGGCTGCGCGCCGAGCACCTTGACGACGCCGGTGGAGCTGTAGAAGCCGTCCTGCGCGAGGAAGGGCGTCGGCTCGGAGTACACGAGCCGGCCGTCGGCGTCGGTCACCGAGATGACGGGCGCGTAGCCGTTGCCCGCCAGGTACACCTCGGCACCGGCCGCGTGGAGCGGCTCGTTGACGCGGATGACGTCCTCGCGCGGCTCCTCCCCCGGGGCGAGCACGTCCACCTGCGCCTCGAAGTCGCGCGGCTGGCCGAGCTGGCCCCCCGGCGTCTCCTCGAACGCGACGTCGAGGCCCTGCAGCCCGACGGCGAAGGGCGGCAGGTCGTCGTCGGAGACCCAGGCGCCCGGGTCGAAGGTGTCGTAGCGGGCGACCGTGTTGGAGAAGCCCTGCCCCACCGGCACGACCACCTGGGCGCGGTAGCTGAGCAGGCTCGAGGCGGCGAGCGCCAGCAGCAGCCCGACGAGGGAGAGGTGGAAGACGAGGTTGCCGGTCTCGCGCAGGTGCCCCTTCTCGGCGGCCACCGATCCCGTGGCCGCCCCCGGGGCGTCGGGCCGGACGTCGACGCGGTAGCGGCGCCGCCGCAGCTCGCGGGCCGCCGTGTCCAGCGGCTCGGCGCCACCGGCGCCGGGAGCGTCCACGACCCGGTGCTCGGGCAGCCGCTCGAGGCGCGAGGGCGTGCGCGGCGGCTTCGAGCGCCACGCCGTCCACTGCTGGCGGCTGCGGGGCAGCACGCAGCCGACGAGCGAGACGAACAGGAGCAGGTAGACGGCGGAGAACCACGGCGAGGCGTAGACGTCGAAGAAGCCCAGCCGGTCGAGCCACGGGGCGAGCGCCGGGTGCTCGTCGCGGAAGGTGACGACGGCCGCCGGGTCGACGTCCTGCTGCGGCACGACCGAGCCCGGCACGGCCCCGACCGCGAGGAGCAGCAGCAGGAGCAGGGCGGTGCGCATGCTCGTGAGCTGGCGCCACACGAAGCGCACCGTGCCCACGGCGCCGAGCCGGGGCTGGACGGGGACCCCGTCCGAGGTGCCGCGGGCGCGCTCGGCCGAGCGGCTCACAGCAGCGCCCACTCGGAGAAGCGCGCGCCGACGGCGCTCGTCCACTGCGTCCAGACGCCGGTGACGAGGAGCAGGCCGACGACGACGAGGAGCGCCCCGCCGGCGCGCGAGAGGGCGACGCGGTGGCGGCGCAGCACCTCCAGGCCGCGGGCGCCTCGGCTGGCCGCGAGCGCCACGAGCACGAAGGGCACGCCGAGGCCCAGGCAGTAGGCGACCGCGAGGACGACGCTGCGCGCCCCGGAGCCCGACACGAAGGCGAGCGAGGAGATGGCCGCCAGCGTGGGACCCATGCACGGGGTCCACCCGAGGCCGAAGACGACGCCGAGGAGCGGCGCGCCCGCCAGGCCGGGGCGGGGACGGCGGCGCACGGCCACCTCGCGCCGCAGCCCGGGCAGCACGCCGGCGAAGGACAGGCCGAGCAGGACGACGACGACGCCGAGCACGCGCGCCACCTCGTCGCCCCACTGCTGCAGCAGCCCGCCGAGCACGCCCGCGGTGAAGCCGACGACGACGAAGACGGCGCTGAAGCCGAGGACGAAGAGGACCGCCCCGAGCAGCACCCGCGCGCGGCGCTGCCGCTCGAGGGCCACGCCGGTGAGGCCGGTCACGTAGCCGAGGTAGCCCGGCACGAGCGGGAGCACGCAGGGGGAGGCGAAGGAGACGAGCCCCGCGAGGGCGGCCACGGGGACGGCGAGCAGCACGGGCCCGGAGAAGGCCACCGCGCCGAAGGCGTCCGGGGCGCCCGCGGCGAGCAGGGGGACGGGCAGGGCGCTCACGCCCGTGCCGGGGAGGCGCTCACGCCGCCTCCGCCGCCGCGTCGTCGATGACGGTGCGGAGGGTCGAGGGGTCCACCGGGCCGAGGAAGCGCGCCGCGACACGGCCCTGCGGGTCGAGGACGAGCGTCGTCGGGGTGGCCGACGGCGGCAGCTGGCCGCGCAGCGCGAGGACGCCCTCGCCGTCTCGGTCGAGGAGCGAGGGGTAGGTGATGCCGAACTGCTCCTCGAAGGCGATGCCCTGGGCGGCCCCGTCGCTCGTGTTGAGGCCGAGGAAGCGCACGCCCTCGTCGGCCGTCTCGGCGGAGACCTCAGCGAGGTCGGGCGCCTCGAGGCGGCAGGGCCCGCAGGCGGCGAACCACGTGTTGAGGACGACGGGGGCGCCGCGCCAGTCCGCGACGTCGACCGCCTCGCCCTGCAGCGTCGTGCCCGCGAGCTCGACCGGCTCCCCGCGCTCGTCCGGCGCGAGCTGGACGAGGCTGCCGTCGCCCGCGACGTAGCCCTGGTCGACGACCGACGGCTGGGCGTCGCTCGTCGTGCACCCCGCGAGACCGGCCGCGCCGACGAGCGCGGCGGCCGCGAGAGCTCCCCGGGCCGCGCGCCCCGCGCGCGCCCGGCTGCCCGTGCTGGCCTGTGCTCCCACAGCCTCCAGGGTTCCACACCGAGCCTGGCAGGAGGCTGGGAGCCGGGCGCGGCCCGAGGGCAGGGGTGGGGCGCCGCTCAGGCCCCCGGGACGGGGTTCGCCCCGGGCAGCAGGTCGGCGGCCGGCTCGCGGTAGGTGACGCCCTCGAGGCGGTGGCCCACGAAGTGCAGCGACGTCAGGCTCGCCAGCGAGCACTCGCGGCGGCGGGGGTCGTGGACGTAGCGACGGCCCTCGACGGACAGCCGGGTGACCCAGATGGGCAGCTGGTGGCTGACGAGGAGCGCGTGGCGGCCCTCCGCGCGCACCCGGGCCTCGTCGGCGGCGGCGCGCATGCGGGCGGCCTGCTCGGCGTACGGCTCGCCCCAGCTGGGCGTGAGGGGGTTGCGCAGCTTCCACCAGTGCTCGGGCCGGCGCAGGGCGCCGTCCCCGACGCCCACGGTGAGGCCCTGGAACTGGTTGCCGGCCTCGACGAGCCGCTCGTCGACGCCGACCTCGAGGCCGAGGGCGTCCGCCGAGGCGCGCGCCGTCTCCTGCGCCCGCTCCAGCGGCGAGGCGACGACGAGGGCGATGTCGTGCCCCGCGTCGACGAGGTGCTCGGCGACCCGCTGCGCCATCGCCCGCCCGCGCTCGGACAGGTGGTAGCCCGGCAGCCGTCCGTAGAGCACGCCCTCCGGGTTGTGGACCTCGCCGTGGCGCAGCAGGTGCACGACGGTGCGCACCGAGGGGTCGGGCAGGGCGGCGGGCTCGCGGGGCCCGGAGGACGACGGGGACGGGGCCATGGGCGCATCCTGCCCGAGAGGGACCCGGCCCCCGCGCGACGCCCCGGGCGTCGGACGACGGTCCGAGCCGGTCGCCCGCTACGTGGGCCGCAGGTGCCGCAGGTAGCGCTCCGGCGCATCGAGGAACGAGCGCCAGTGCGCGACGACGTCGAGGTCCTCCCACGCCCGCTCGACGAGGCCGTCCTCCGACAGCTCGAGCAGGCGGGCGCCGGGCAGCGCCGCCACGAGCGGGGAGTGCGTGGCCACGACCACCTGCGCCCGGCCGCCCGCCACCTGCGCGGCGAGGACGCCGACGAGCGCGAGCTGGCCGGAGAAGGACAGCGCCGACTCGGGCTCGTCGAGCAGGAAGAGGCCCGAGTCGTCGAAGTGGTCCTCCAGCACCGACAGGTAGGACTCGCCGTGCGACATGGCGAGCCGGTCAGGGCTGCCCTGCACCTGCTCCAGCAGGGCGCCGAAGGTGGCGTGCATCGTCTCGGCGCGCAGGAAGTACCCCCAGCGCGAGGCGCCGGCGCCGCGGACCAGCTGCAGCGAGCCCACGAGCGGCGAGGCGTCGCGGGCGTCCTCCTCCCAGTGCGCGGTGTGCGCCGTGCCGCCGCCGACCGACAGGCCGAAGGCCGCCGCCAGCGCCTCGACCAGCGTGGACTTCCCGGAGCCGTTCTCCCCCACCAGCACCGTCGCCGGCCCCAGGTCGAGCCCCTCGTCCAGCAGCTGGCGCACCGGCGCGAGGGTGGCGGGCCACGCGTCCCGGGGCAGCGGGTGCCGGGGGTGCTCCTCCACCCGGCGCACGGGCAGGCCCCACGGCGAGCCCCCCGCGCCCGTCCCGGACCCCGGCGCCCTGCGCCGCGGCACCCCGATCGCCTCCCGTCCGTCGCCGACCGGCTCAGGTGCAGGTCTGGCCGGCGACGCTGCTCTGGGCCCGCGCCGCCGCCTGCGCCGCGCGCGGCAGGGCCTCGAGGACGCGGCCGACCGCCTCGTCGTCGAGCGCCGCGGAGACGAACCACGCCTCGAAGGCGCTCGGCGGCAGGTGGACGCCGGAGGCGAGCATCGACTGGAAGAAGGCCGCGTAGGCCTGCACGTCCTGGCTGCGGGCGCCCGCGTAGTCGTGGACGACGTCGGGGCCGAAGAAGACGGTGAACATCGACCCGGCGTTCGAGACGGTGTGCGGCACACCGGCGTCGGCCAGGGCCGCGGACGCCGCGGACGACAGGCGCTCCGCCGTCGCGTCGAGGTGGGCGTAGACCTCCGGGGTGCAGCGCTGGAGCGTGGCGAGCCCCGCCGCCGTCGCCACGGGGTTCCCGGACAGGGTGCCCGCCTGGTAGACGGGACCGTTCGGGGCGAGCTGGGCCATGACGTCGGCGCGGCCGCCGAAGGCCGCGGCCGGGAAGCCGCCGCCCATGACCTTGCCGAAGGTCATGAGGTCCGGGGCGCCGGCGTGGACGCCCTCGGCGCCGTCGGCCCCCTGGGGGCCCTCGAGCCCGTACCAGCCCGCCGCCGTGAGGCGGAAGCCCGTCATCACCTCGTCGCTGACGAGCAGGGCGCCGTGCTCGCGCGTGAGCCGGCGCATCAGCGCGGTGAAGCCGGGGCGCGGCGGGACGACGCCCATGTTGCCGGCGGCGGCCTCGGTGACCAGGGCGGCGACGCGGTCGCCGTGCTCGGCGAAGACGGCCTCGAGCGCCTCCGGGTCGTTGTAGGGCACGACGAGGGTGTCGGCGGTGGTCGCGCCGGTGACGCCCGGGGTGTCGGGCAGCGCGAAGGTGGCGAGGCCCGAGCCCGCCGAGGCCAGCAGCGCGTCGACGTGGCCGTGGTAGTGGCCGGCGAACTTGACGACGAGCGGCCGTCCGGTCGCGCCGCGGGCCAGCCGGACGGCGCTCATGACGGCCTCGGTGCCCGAGCTGACGAGCCGCACCTGCTCGACGGGCTCGACGCGGCGCACGATCTCCTCGGCGAGCTCGACCTCGCGCGGGGTGGGCGTGCCGTAGGAGAAGCCCCGCGACGCCGCCGCGGTGACGGCCTCGAGGACCTCCGGGTGGGCGTGCCCGAGGATCATCGGCCCCCACGAGCAGACGAGGTCGACGTACTCGCGGCCGTCGGCGTCGACGAGGTAGGGCCCGCGGGCCGACGTCATGAAGCGCGGCGTGCCGCCGACGGCGCCGAAGGCGCGCACGGGCGAGTTGACGCCGCCGGGCGTGACCGCGCGGGCCCGGGCGAAGAGCTCCTCGGACGCCGGGGCCTCGAAGGGGTAGGGCGTGCGGGGGCGGTCCGTCGCGGGGACGTCGGGCGGCGTCGCGGCAGTGCTCATGCCGCCATCCTGCCGCCCGTCGCGCGCGTCAGCCCGAGGGGGACGGCGGCGGCCCCAGCGGCCGAGGGGGCTGACGGAGGAGCGCCGCCCCGTCAGCCGCGCAGGTTCGCCGCCACCTTCTCGAGCGCGCTGCCCAGCGCGTCGACCTCGGCGGGCTCGAGGAGGTCGAAGAGCGCGGCCCGGACGCTCGCGACGTGCGCGGGCGCGTGACGCTCGAGGGCCGCCCGCCCCTCGTCGGTGACGACGCACAGGACGCCGCGGCCGTCGTCGGGGCAGGCGCGCCGCTCGACGAGCCCGCGCGCCTCCATGCGCCCCACCGTGTGCGTGAGACGGCTGCGGGAGTGCACGAGGGCGTGCGCGAGCTCGGACATCCGCAGCGACCCGCCGGGCGTCTCGGAGAGGCGCACGAGGACCTCGTACTCCTGCAGCGGCACGTCCCCGTCGGCGTCGAGGACGGCGCCCAGGTGCTCCCAGAGCCGCTGGGTGCCCTCGAGGTAGCTGCGCCAGACCCGCTGCTCGTGGGCGTCGAGCCAGGGCCCGCCACCCGGGCCGTCGCCGGTCCGCACCGGCCCCCCGTCGACGTCGGCAGCTGCAGACATGGGCGGACCCTACTGCGGGTGCGCGCCCGCCACGGTCCGTCCGGCTCGTCGGCCACCCGGTCGGCGGCCGCTCAGCCCTCGCGCAGCCAGCGGGCCGCCTCGACGGCCCAGTAGGTGAGGACCGCGTCGGCGCCGGCGCGCTGCACCGACGCCAGCGTCTCGAGGATCGTCCGCTCCCGGTCCAGCCACCCGCGGGCGGCCGCGGCCTCGACCATGGCCAGCTCGCCGGAGACCTGGTAGGCCCACACCGGCACGTCGACCGCCTGCGCGACGTCGGACAGGACGTCGAGGTAGGGCAGGGCCGGCTTGACCATGACGACGTCGGCGCCCTCCTCGACGTCGAGGCGCACCTCCCGCAGCGCCTCGCGGCGGTTGGCCGGGTCCTGCTGGTAGGCGCGCCGGTCGCCCACGAGCGTGGACTCGACGGCCTCGCGGAAGGGCCCGTAGAAGGCCGAGGCGTACTTCGCCGCGTACGCGAGGAGGACGACGTCGTCGCGGCCCGCCTCGTCGAGGGCGGCGCGCACGACGCCGACCTGGCCGTCCATCATCCCCGACAGGCCGAGCACGGTGGCCCCCGCGTCGGCCTGGGCCAGCGCCATGGAGACGTAGCGGGCGAGCGTGGCGTCGTTGTCGACCGTCCCGGCGCGGGGCCCGTCGGGGACGAGGACGCCGCAGTGCCCGTGGTCGGTGAACTCGTCGAGGCACAGGTCGGCCATGACGACGGTCCGCTCCCCCACCGCCTCCGCGAGGTCGCGCAGCCCGAGGTTGAGGATCCCGTCGGGGTCGTCGGCGCCGCTGCCCCGCGCGTCCCGCTCCGCCGGGACGCCGAAGAGCATGAGACCGCCGACGCCCGCCTCGACGGCCTCGTGGGCGGCGTCGACGAGCGAGGCCCGCGAGTGCTGGACGACGCCGGGCAGGCTCGTCACCTCGCGCGGGGCGTCGAGGCCCTCCTTGACGAACATGGGCAGCACGAGCTGCGAGGGGTGCAGGCGCTGCTCGCGCACGAGCGCGCGCAGGGCGGGGGTGGCGCGCAGGCGGCGCGGGCGCTCGATCGGGAAGGGCACGGCAGGTCCTCTCGGGCGGGCCCGCCGGCACCTCGCCGGGCGGGCCCTCGGGCGCGTCGGCCGGCCCTCCCCGCAGGGGCGGC
>NZ_JABEMA010000104.1 GCF_013004605.1 Pseudokineococcus marinus | reverse complement strand
GCTTCTTCCAGGGCCGCCGTCCCGACGGTTCCTTCCAGCAGTCGCCGGAGCAGTACGACCCGGAGTCGTGGGGCGGGCACGGGCAGGGCGGCCCCGCCGTGGACGCGGCGCACGAGGCCGTCGCGCTCCAGCCGGGCGATGTCGCGGCGCACGGTGACGGGCGTGACGCCGAGCGCCTCCGTCAGGTCCGAGACGCGCACGACGCCGTCACGCCGCAGGGCCAGCAGGAGGTGCTGGCGGCGCGTCTCGGCGAGCGGCCCCCGGCCCGCGAGCGTGCTCACGCGACCACCTCGACCGTGACGACCGCGGCACCGCGGGCCGTGCCCGGCAGGTCCAGCGCCAGCCGCGTGACGGCCGCGCCCCACACGCGGACGAGGAGCGGGTCGTCGAGGAGCCGGCGCTCGAGGCGCGGCGCCAGGACGTCCCCGCCCTCCCGCACGTCGTCGGTGAGGAGTCGGCCGGTGACCCGCACCCGGCGGCCGCCCCCCTCGACCGGTCGGACGAGGACCGCCCCGTCCGCCTCCTCCACCTCCCCGGCCAGCACCAGGTGCAGCACGCCCGCCGCCGTCGCCCCCGGCGCGGGCTCGAGGTCCCAGCGGTCGACCACCTCGACGACGTCGCGCTCCCGGTCGAGGGCGACCTCCCGCCACCACGAGCGCACGTCGTCCCGCGGGTAGGCCGCCGCGAGGTCCATGCGGACGCCCGTGGTGGCGCCCGTCGCGTCCGCGCGGACGCCCACCCCCCGCGCGGCGCGGTCGCGCCCGACCGCCTGCGGCGTCCCCCGCACCTCGGGGACGCCGTGCCAGCTGCTCTGCATGGTCCAGATCGTGTAGCGGTCCGGCCCGAAGGTGGCCGCCGTGTACGTGGGCCGGCCGACGTCGACGAGCACGGGCACGCCGTCGAGGGCGACGGCCACCGCGCCGACGTCGTTGTGGTTGTGGTTCTCGCCGTTGTGGCCGCCCTTGGCGACGACCGCGAGGCCCGCGCTCGTCCCTGGCTCCCGTCGCGCCACGAGCACCTGCGTCGAGGGGAACCACGCCTGCCGGGGGAGCGGCGAGCCCGTGGGCCGGGCCGCCGTCCAGGCCGGGTCCGCGAGGGCCTGCAGCAGGCGGCCGAGGCCCTGCCGCTCGGCGGCCAGCGGCTCCCCGGGGCGCCGGTGGGCGGCGGCGTGCCGGCGGGCGTCGTCGTCGCCGACCACCTCGGCGGCGCGGTGCAGCGCTCGCCACGGGAGGTCGGGCTCCGCGCGCGCCGAGGCGTCGGCCACGTTGGCGTACCAGTCGCCGCCCAGGTGCATCCGGTGGGGGAAGGCGACGGACGCGGCCAGGGCCGGCGGGACGGCGCCGAGGCGCCCGTCGCTCGCGGCGGCCAGGAGGTCGAGGTCCTCGAGCGCCCGGCAGGCCCCGTTCCACCAGTAGCCGGGGCCCTCGTCGATCGCCCCGTCCGCGGGGAGGTCGTCGAGGTACGTCCGCAGCCCCGCCAGCGCCAGGGCGAGCACGGCGCGGCGCTCCTCGTCGCGCTCCGGGCCGAGCAGCGCGAGCGCCGCGACGACCACGGCGCCGTGGATCCAGGGGTTCCAGTTGTGCACGTCGCCCGGCGTCCCCAGCCAGTGCCAGTCCCGGCGCTCGCAG
Organism: Pseudokineococcus marinus; assembly: GCF_013004605.1. Lineage (GTDB taxonomy): Bacteria > Actinomycetota > Actinomycetes > Actinomycetales > Quadrisphaeraceae > Pseudokineococcus > Pseudokineococcus marinus. The sequence continues at coordinate 8,610 of NZ_JABEMA010000104.1, read as the reverse complement.
AAGGGCCGGAGCACCCGGCGGTCGACCTCGGCGCGCAGGTTGCCGCGCAGCCCGGGGTGCGCGGCGTCGAGCTGGTCGCCGAGGAGGTGGTCGAGCCAGGCGAGCTGGGAGACGACCTCGGCGGCCCCGAGGTCGAGGAAGGGCCGCGCGGTGTCCGGGGCCACTCGGCCCCGGGCGGGCGCGTCGTCGTGGGCGGGCCAGCACCACGTCGTCTGCTCGAGCAGGAGCGTCGTCCCGTCGGCGACCTCGTCGACCCACGCCCCGTCCAGCGTGGTCGCGGCCGCGACGACGGCGCGGCTCAGCCGGTCCTGCCGCGCGAAGACGGCGTCCTGGTACTCCTCCCGGTCCCCGTCGCGGGTGTACCGCGCCAGCGCGCGCGCCGACGGCCAGGGCCAGGGACGGCCGAGGTCGGCCTCCGCCCGGCGCACGAGGGCGTCGACCGTGGCGACGTCCAGCGCCCCGCGCGCCGGGTCCCACCGCGAGCGGTCCGCGGCCCGCGGCAGGGGGAGCGCCTCCTCCGCGGGCGCGAGGAGGCCGCGGAGGGCGTCCGGGCCGGCGCGGGACGCGCCGGGGCCGGGGGACAGGTCGTGCGGGGGAGTGGACATGGAGCCCCGTCGCTCGGAGTGGTCGCGCCGGCGGCCCTCGCGACCGTCGGCGCCGAGTCCGAGGAGCCCGCCCGGCGGGCTCCTCGATGTTCGATCGTGATCGTAGGAGATCGTTCTCCGCGGTGAAAGGCTTGACAACGGCGCGGGAAAGCGCCTTCACTCGTGCTGTCCGATCAGGTCCGCACCGGAGCGAGCACGCGCAGCGCCGGTCGTGCCTCCTGCGGATGGTCGCTTCGACGGTGAAGGGCCGGTCCCCGACGCGGACGTCGGCGGGGGCGGGTGCTCGCCGGGGCGGCGCCCTGGCACCCCGGCGACCACGAGGGCCCGACGGCGGGCTCGTCACGAAGGAGAACGACATGAAGCGCTCGACCACCATCGCCGTCGGCGTCGTCACGGCCGCCGCGCTGGCCCTCGCGGGCTGCGGCGGGGGCGACGACGCCGCCGCGCCGGCCGACGGCCCGGTGACGCTCACCCTGGCCGGCTGGAGCCTGTCGACGACGCCGGAGTTCCAGACCCTCGCGGACGCCTACCACGAGGTGGACCCGGACGTGACGATCGAGGTCCAGGAGTACGACGCCACCAACTACGACACGCAGATGACGACCGACCTGGCGGCCGGCACGGCCCCCGACCTGTACGTGCAGAAGAACCTCAAGAACTTCTACACGTACCAGAGCGGCGCGCAGCTGGCGGACCTCAGCGAGGTGGCGTCCACCTACGACGACAGCACCGCCGGTCTCGACTTCTACGCGGTGGACGACGGCACCTACGCCATCCCCTACCGCCAGGACGCCTGGTACGTCTACTACAACAAGGACCTCTTCGCGCAGGCCGGCGTGCCCGAGCCCACGGGCGAGTGGACGTGGGACGACTACGCGCAGACGGCCCTCGACCTGCAGGCCGGCCTCGACGCCGCCGGCAGCGACGCGCACGGCGCCTACCAGCACACCTGGCAGTCCACCGTCCAGGGCTTCGCGCTGGCGCAGACCCCGGGCGCCGACCTCGCGAGCGGCGACTACTCCTACATGGAGCCCTACTACGAGCGGTCGCTGCGCCTGCAGGACGAGGGCGCCCAGGTGGGCTTCGGCACGGCCACGACGAGCTCCCTGACCTACCAGACCGAGTTCGGCACGCAGCAGGCCGCCATGATGCCGATGGGCAGCTGGTACGTGGCCACCCTGCTCGCCCAGCAGGAGAGCGGCGAGGCCGACGAGTTCTCGTGGGGCATCGCCCCGGCGCCCCAGTACGACGACTCGACCTTCGACGCCCCGGTGACCTTCGCCGACCCGACGGGCATCGGCCTCAACCCCGCCGTGGACGACGCGAAGCGCGCTGCCGCGGAGGACTTCCTCGCCTTCGTGGGCGGCGAGGAGGCCGCCCTCGCCCTCGCCGAGATCGGCATCACGCCCGCGTACACGTCCGACGCGGTGACCGAGGCGTTCTTCGGCCTCGAGGGCGTGCCGACCGACGACCTCTCCCGCTTCACCTTCGCCGAGAGCGAGGCGCGGCCCGAGAACCCCGTCTCAGTCTCCACCACCGTGGTGCAGAACATCCTCGGCGAGGCGCACACCGAGATCATGTCCGAGAGCTCGCCGGTGGACCCGGTGCTGGAGGAGGCGGGCAGCCGCGTCGAGAGCGAGGCGCCCACCTCCTGACCGCCCCGTCCCGGGGCGCGCGAGCGCCCCGGGACGCCTGCACGCCACCGCCCGACCCACCCCAGGAGAGCCCGATGACGACCGAGACGGCGACGCGCGGGCGTCGCAGGGGGCGGGTCGCGCTGCGCCGCTCCGTGACGGGGTGGAGCTTCATCCTCCCCAACTTCCTGGGCTTCGGGCTGCTCACGCTCGTGCCCGTCGTGGCGCTCTTCTACATCGCCTTCACGTCGTGGAACGCCTTCGGCACCGCGCCGTTCGTCGGCCTCGACAACTTCCGGCGGCTCGTCGGCGACGGGAGCTTCCACGTCGCCCTGCTCAACACGCTCTACTACAGCGCCCTGCACATCCCGCTGACGCTCGGGCTGGCGCTGGGGCTCGCCGTCCTGCTCAACACGAAGCTGCGCGGGGTCGCCTTCTTCCGCACCGCGGCGTTCTTCCCCTACATCACGAGCATCGTCGCGATCGCCGCGGTGTGGAACATGCTCTACAGCCCCGAGGTCGGGCCCATCAACCAGGTGCTCACGAGCATCGGCGTCGACGACCCGCCGGGCTGGACGACGTCGGCGCAGTGGTCCATGCCCGCCGTCATCGTCGTCGGCGTGTGGCGCGAGATGGGCTACTACATGATCCTCTTCCTCGCCGGCCTGCAGACCATCCCGCGCGAGCTCTACGAGGCGGCGCGGGTGGACGGCGCGAGCGCCTGGCAGCGCTTCCGGAACGTCACGCTGCCCGGGCTGCGCCCGACGACCTTCTTCGTCGTCGTCATCCTCACCATCGGCAGCCTCAAGGTCTTCGACCTCATCCTCGTGCTGACCGACGGCGGCCCGGGGCGCTCGACCCTCGTGCTCTCCCAGTACATCTTCCAGAAGGGCTTCGAGGAGTACCAGTTCGGCTACGCCTCGGCGATCTCCATCGTGCTCTTCCTCCTGTGCGTGCTCGTCACCGTCGTCCAGTTCGTCATCAACCGCCGGAGGGACGCCTGATGGCCGGCCGCAGCAGCGCCACGTCGCTGGAGGAGCAGGGGGCCGAGCAGGGGGGCCGAGCGGTCACGACGCCGCTGCCGGAGGCGGCGCCGTCGCCCGGCCCGCAGCCCCGGCGCGGCCCGCGCCGTCGCGCGACCACCGTCGGCCGGGCGGTCGGCTACGTCGTGCTCGCCGTCGCCGCGGCCGCCGTCCTGCTGCCCTTCTTCTGGATGGTGACCTCCAGCCTCAAGGAGAACAACCAGGTCTTCACCGTCCCCATCCAGTGGGTGCCCGAGACCTTCCGCTGGCAGAACTACGTGGAGATCTTCCAGCGCTCGGACCTGCTGACGTGGGTGAAGAACACCCTGCTGCTGTCGGTCGCGGTGACGACCCTGCAGGTGCTGACGGGCAGCTTCGCCGCCTACGGGTTCTCGCGCGTGCGCTTCCCGGGCCGCGACGCGCTCTTCCTGCTGTACGTGGCGACCATCGCGGTGCCGTGGCAGGCCTACATGATCCCGCAGTTCATCATGCTGTCCGACGTCGGCCTCTCCGACACCCTCTGGGCCATCATCGCGCTGCAGACGTTCAGCGCCTTCGGCGTGTTCCTCATGAAGCAGTTCTACGACACGATCCCCGAGGAGCTCAGCGAGGCGGCGCGCATCGACGGCATGTCGGAGTACGGCATCTGGCGCAAGATCATGCTGCCGCTGTCGGTGCCGGCCATCGCCACCCTCGTGCTGCTCACCTTCGTCAACACGTGGAACGACTACCTCGGGCCGCTCATCTACCTGCGCAGCCCCGACCTCTGGACCATCCAGCTCGGCCTCAAGACCTTCGTCAGCCAGTACAACGCCGACTACGCGCTCATCATGACGGGCTCGGTGCTCTCGGTCCTGCCCATCGCCGTCATCTTCATGCTGGGGCAGCGGTACTTCGTCGAGGGCATCGCGACCAGCGGCATGAAGGGCTGACGGTGGCCTCCTCGACGGCGGCCCGGTCGGCCGGGCCGCCGCAGGGTCCGGCCCCGGAGCCGGGCGGGCCGGCGGCCACGGCGGGCACCGTCTTCACGGCGCTCTTCGGCTTCGCGCACCTGGCGCTCGTGACGAACCTGGCGCTCGTCGTCGTCACGGCGCCCTTCCTGCTCGTGGTCCTCTCCGAGCGCCCGCTGGCGTCCTGGCCGGCGCTGGTCGTCACCGCGCCCCTGCTCGGCCCCGCGCTCGTCGGCGCCGCGGGGGCCTTCGCCGACCACGCCGCCGACGGCCCCGGGGCGCCGCTGCGCGCCTTCGCCCGGGCCTGGTGGCGCGGTCTGCGCCGCGGGCTCGCCGTCGCGGCCCTCGTGGTCGCGGCCCTGGCCGTGCTCGTCGTCGACGTCGTCGCCGTCTGGGGCCTGCGCGCGGGCGCGGTGGCCGTCCCCGTGCTCGTCGTCCTCGCCGTCCTCGTCGTCGTCACGGGTCTGGTGGCCCTCGTGGCGGTGGCGGATCCCGCCGGGCGCTGGGCGGGCGTGGCGGTGCCCCGCCTGCTCCTGCTCGCGGCCGTCCGCGCCGTGCGCCGCTGGTACCTCGCCGCGGCCTCGCTGGCCGCGCTCGGCGTGCTCGTCACGGCGGTGGCCACCTCGCCCGTCCTGGCGCTGGGGCTCGCGACGGCGCCCGTGCTGTACGTCGTGTGGGCCGGCTGCCGTTTCGCGCTCGAGCCCTCGCCCGGCGACGGGCGCGGCTGACCGGGCCGGACGGGTCACCGGGTCGGACGGCTCACCGGGTCGGGCGGCTGGCGCCTCCGCCCAGGACCGGCGACGCCCTCCGCCCCACGGGGACGGAGGGTGTCGACGGTGGTCGCTCAGCCGCGCGTGCGCGCCATGTGCTCCTCGAGCGTCGCGCGGGCGCCCTTCTCGTGCAGGGAGGCCAGCGCCGCCCGGTACGGCGTCGTGAAGGCCTCCTGCTCGGCGAGGTCGCCGAAGAGGTCCGCGTCGCGCAGGAAGGCGAGGTCGTCGCCCTCGGTCTGGGCCCTCGCCGCGGCGGTGCGCCCCTCGGCGTCGGCGTCGACGACCTCGATGGGCTGCCCGTCCTCGTCGACGCCCTCGGCGTACCGCGCCCACGACGCGACGACGAGCGCGGCGTGGTCGACCGACCGGCCGGCGGCGAGGTTCTCGCGCACCACCGGCAGCAGCCAGGTGGGGATGCGGTTGCTCGAGTCGGCGCACAGGCGGGCGAGGGTGTCCCGGACCTCCGGGTTGGCGAAGCGGTCGACGAGCCCCGGCTTGTAGGCGTCGAGGTCGACGCCCGGCACCGGCTCCAGCGTCGGGGTGGCCTCGTCGTCCATGTACGCCAGCAGGAAGCGCGCGAAGAGCTCCTCCTGGCACACCTCGTGGGCGTAGCGGTGGCCCGAGAGGTGGCCGAGGTAGCACAGCGCCTGGTGGCTCGCGTTGAGCAGCCGCAGCTTCATGAGCTCGTAGGGGTGGACGTCGTCGACGACCTGGACGCCGGCGTCCTCCAGCGGAGGACGCCCGGCGGCGAAGCGGTCCTCGAGCACCCACTGTACGAAGGGCTCGGCGACGACGGGCCACGCGTCCTCGACGCCCAGGCGCTCGGCCACGGCGGCGCGGTCCTCGTCCGTCGTCACCGGCGTGATGCGGTCGACCATCGAGTTGGGGAAGGGCACCTCCGCCTCCACCCAGTCGGCGAGGTCCCCGCCCGTGCGCTCCTCGCGGGCCCGCGCGTAGGCGGTGATCATCCGGTGCGCGACGTCGCCGTTGCCCTGGATGTTGTCGCAGGACATCACCGTGAAGGGCCCGGTGCCGCGCTCGCGCCGGCGGCGCAGGGCCTCCGTGATGAAGCCGAACGTCGTCTGCGGGGCCTCGTCGCCGGCGAGGTCGGCCTGCAGGCGGGGGTCGCGGGTGTCGAGCTCCCCGGTCACCGGGTGCACGTGGTAGCCGCCCTCGGTGACCGTGAGCGACACGACGCGCACGGCCGGGTCGGCCATCCGCTCGAGCACGGCCTCGGGGTCGTCCGGGGCGAAGAGGTAGTCGTGGATCGAGCCGACCACCCGCGGCTCGTACGTGCCGTCGGGGTGCTTGAGCACGAGCGTGTAGAGGTGGTCCTGCGCCGCCATGATCTCCGCCATGCGCCGGTCGCCCGGCAGGACGCCGACGCCGCAGATCCCCCAGTCCAGCGCCTCGCCGCGCTCCATGAGCCGGTCGAGGAACATCGCCTGGTGGGCGCGGTGGAAGCCGCCCACGCCGAAGTGGACGACGCCGGTGCTCACCGCCCCCCGGTCGTAGGACGGGACGGGCAGCCGGTCGCCGAGCGACGCGAGGGTGTCGGCGGACAGGGCGGTCGGGGCGGTCATCGCGGAGGACCTCCGGGGTGGGGGAGCGGGGGGCCGGGCTCGGGCGCCGGACGCCTCACTTCACGGCGCCGAGCGAGAGGCCCTGGACGAGCTTGTCCTGCGCGGCGAAGCCGGCGAGGAGCACCGGGAGCGACACGATCGTCGCGGCGGCGGACACCTGCGCCAGGAAGAGGCCCTGGCTGGTGACGAAGCTCGTGAGGAAGACGGGGGCCGTGCCCGCCACGACGCCCGTGAGCGACCGGGCGAGCAGCAGCTCCTGCCAGCTGAAGATGAAGCAGATGAGCGCGGTCGCGGCGATGCCCGGCATGGCCACCGGGGCGACGACGCTGCGCAGCGTGCGGATGAGGCCGGCGCCGTCGAGCTGCGCCGCCTCGAGCATCTCCACCGGCACCTCGGCGAGGAACGAGCGCATCATCCACACCGCGATGGGCAGGTTCATCGCCGTGTAGAGGGCGATGAGCAGGCCGATCTGGTCGAGCGCGCCGGACCACACCGCGAAGATGTAGAGCGGCAGGACCGCGGCGACGATCGGCAGGAAGCGCGTCGACAGCAGGAAGAAGAGGACGTCGGACCACTTCTTCACGGGCCGGATCGACAGGGCGTAGGCCGCCGGGATGCTCAGCACGAGGACGAGCACCGTCGAGACGACCGAGGCCGTCGCCGAGTTGATGAGCGCCGGCCACGCGTTGCTGTTGCCGAAGAAGCTCTGGTAGCCGTCCAGCGTCAGGGGGGCGAAGAGCGACGGCGGGTTCGTGGCGGCGTCGACCTCGCTGTGGAAGGAGGTGAGCACCATCCACAGCGCGGGCGAGGCGAAGAGCAGGCCGACGACCCACGCCAGCACGCCCCAGAGCGGGTTGGGGCGGCTGAGCGGCGAGTGCTTGCGGTAGGTCTGGCGCGGCGGCGCCGCGTCGACCTCGGCGGCGGTGGCGGCCGGGGCCACCTCCTGCGCGCCGGTGCGGCGGGCGCTGCCCGGCTCGGACTGGTGCTGCGTCCCCGAGGTGGTCATCAGCTCTCCTCCTTGAGCAGCGACGAGACCGAGCGCAGGGCGAAGGTCGCCACGATGATCGTGCCGATGACGACGATCACGCCCTGGGCGGCGGCCAGGCCGTAGTCCTGCCGCACGAAGAAGGTCTGGTAGATGGTGTACGGCAGGTTGGCCGTGCCCAGCGCGCCCGACGTCATCGTGAAGACCGCGTCGAAGTTCTGGACGATGAAGATGGCGCCGAGGGTGGCGCCCAGCTCGATGTAGCGGCGCAGGTGCGGCAGCGTGATGTAGCGGAAGGCCTGCACGGGGCTCGCGCCGTCCATCTTGGCGGCCTCGAAGGCCTCCGCCGGCCGGCTCTGCAGACCCGCCAGCAGGATGAGCATCATGAAGGGCGTCCACTGCCAGATGAGGGCCGCCTCGATCGACAGCAGCGGGAACTGCGTGAGCCACGCCACCTGGGGCGGGTTCTGGCTGCCGAACAGGCCCCACACCCACGTCAGCACGCCGTTGATGAGGCCGTAGCTCGGGTTGAGGATCGCGTGCTTCCACAGCAGCGCCGCGGCGACCGGGACGACGAGGAACGGCGCGATCATCATCGTGCGGACGACGCCGCGGCCGAAGAAGTGGCGGTCCAGCAGCAGGGCGATGAGCAGGCCGAGCACGAGGCTGACGCCGACGACGACGATCGTCAGGACGATCGTCGTGAAGACCGACGACCGCAGGCCCGAGTCGCTGAAGACCTGCGCGTAGTTGCCGAAGCCGGCGAAGCCGCGCTCGTCCGGCCGCAGCGCGTTCCAGCTCATGAACGAGATGACGATGGTCGTCGCGAACGGCAGCTGGGTCATGATGATGACGAAGACCAGCGCCGGCATGAGGGGGGCTCGGCGGACCCAGCCGGCCTTGCGGGACGCGGCGCGCTTCTCCTGCGGTGACGGGTCCTGCAGGACGGTCCGCTGCTCTGCGGTCGTCTCGCTGACGCTCATGGGCTCTCCTGCGGTGGGGAGTCGGGCCGGCGCGGGCTCGGACCGGCGGGTGCCCCGTGCGTGCGGGCGGGGCGGGCG
>NZ_JABEMA010000103.1 GCF_013004605.1 Pseudokineococcus marinus | reverse complement strand
GCCCATGATCTGGTCCCCGTCGACGAGCGCCCCGGTGGCGTCGACGGCGAGGCAGCGGTCGGCGTCGCCGGGGCGCTGGAGCTCGAGCGGGTGCGCCAGCAGCTGGCCGCCGAGCAGCGGGAGGCCGGCACGCCGCTCGACCCCGCCTCGCTCGAGGGCCGCGACGACCCCGACCCCTACGCGCTGCGGCTCGAGGGCGACCCCGCCGACGGGGCGTGGGCGTGGCGGGTCAGCGGCCACCACCTCGCGGTCCACGTCACGCTCGTCGAGGCGCGCGTGCACGTGACGCCGCACTTCGTCGGGGCGCAGCCGGCGGTCGTGCCGCGCGGCCCCCGCGCGGGCTGGCGCCTGCTCGGGCCGGAGGAGGACCTGGCGCGCGACGTCCTCGCCGCCCTCGACGGCGACCGCCTCGCCGTCGCGCGGCCGTCGGGGACGGCGCCGGCCGACGTCCTCACCGGCACGGACCCGGTGGCCGACCCCGAGGTGCTGCCCCGAGGGCTGGCGCACCGCGACATGCCGCCCGTCGCCCAGCGGTCCTTGGAGGCGCTCGTGCAGCGCTACCTCGCCCGCGCGCCCGCGGCGTACGCGGCGGCGTGCTGGGAGGAGGTCCTCGCGGACGGGCTCGGCGGCGTCGAGCTGACCTGGCTGGGCTCGCTGGAGCGCGGCGAGGGCCACTACTACGCCGTGCGCGCGCCGAGCCTGCTCCTCGAGCTGGACGACACGCAGCACGGCGCCGACCACGTGCACACCGTGTGGCGCCACCTGCGCGACGACTTCGGCGGCGACCTGCTCCGCGAGCACCTGCGCGCCCAGCACTGACGGGCGCAGCACTGACGGGAGCCGGGCGCGATCCTCCGCGCGCGACGAGGTGCCGGGACGCCCTCGCTGAGGCATCGTCGCCCGCATGAGCGAGCAGACACCGGGCACGCAGGAGCGCGAGGTCGACGTCGTCGTCATCGGCGGGGGGTCGACGGGGGAGAACGTCGCCGACCGCGCCCACCGGGGCGGCCTCGGCGAGGTGGTCGTCGTCGAGGACGAGCTGGTGGGCGGCGAGTGCTCCTACTGGGCGTGCATGCCGAGCAAGGCGCTGCTGCGCCCCACCGCCGCGCTCGCCGCCGCGCGGCGCGTCCCCGGCGCGGCGGCCGCCGCCACGGGCGAGGTCGACGTGCAGGCCGTCCTCGAGCGGCGCACCTCCTTCACGAGCGACTGGGACGACTCGAGCCAGGTCGAGTGGGTCGAGGGCGCGGGGCTCGAGCTGCTGCGCGGCCGGGCCCGGCTGGACGGCGAGCGCCGCGTCGTCGTGACCGGCGCCGACGGCGGTACGACGGCGCTCGTCGCCCGGCAGGCCGTCGTCGTGGCCGTCGGGTCGACCCCGAAGGCGCCGCCGGTCGACGGGCTGGACGGCGTGCGCTACTGGACGAGCCGCGAGGCCACGTCGTCGCGCTCGGTCCCGCCGCGGCTGCTCGTGCTGGGCGCGGGCGTCGTCGGGAGCGAGCTGGCGACGGCGTACCGCCGCCTAGGCTCCGACGTCACGCTCGTCGCGGGCTCGGCCGTGCTGTCGGCCTTCGAGCCCCGCGCGGGCGAGCTCGTCGCGGACGCGCTGCGGGAGGAGGGCGTCGAGGTCGTCACGGGCCCCCGCGCCTCCTCCGTCGAGCGCGACGGCGACGAGGGCGAGGTCCGCCTCACCCTCGACGACGGCCGGGTGCTCGTCGGCGACGAGCTGCTCGTCGCGACCGGCCGCGGCCCGCAGACCGGCGACCTGGGCCTGGAGACCGTCGGCCTCGAGCCCGGCCAGGCCCTCGACATCGACGCCGCCGGGCAGGTCCGCGGCGTCGACGGCCGGTGGCTCTACGCGGCCGGCGACGTCACCGGCCTCGCGCCGCTGACGCACATGGGCAAGTACGCCGCCCGCGCGGTCGGCGACGTCGTGGCGGCCCGCGCCCGCGGGGAGGCCGACGGGGAGCCCGCCCCGTGGTCGAAGCACGCGACGACCGCCCTGCACCGGGCGGTCACGCAGGTCGTCTTCACCGACCCGGAGGTCGCGTCGGTCGGCCTGACCGCGCAGCAGGCCCGCGACGCCGGCCTCGACGTCCGCGTCGTCGAGCTCGACATCGCCGTCGCCGGGTCGTCGCTGCAGGCGGACGGCTACACCGGCTGGGCGTGCATGGTCGTCGACGAGAGCCGCTCGGTCGTCGTCGGCGTCACCTTCGTCGGGCAGGACGTCGCCGAGCTGTGCCAGTCGGCCGCCGTCGTCGTCGCCGGCGAGGTGCCGCTGGACCGGCTCTGGCACGCCGTCCCGCCGTACCCCACGATCAGCGAGGTCTGGCTGCGGCTGCTCGAGGCCTACGGCCTCTGACCCCCTCGCACCGCCCCTCCCCATCGCCGCACGTCGCCCTCCGGGGGCGGGGTGGGCGGGCGACGGCGTGGCGTCAGCGGGCGAGGAGCCGCCCCGCGCGCAGGTACCGCGCGACGGCGAGGCGCTGGGCGCCGCGGGCCAGCGGGCTCGCCAGGCGGGCGGGCGCCCAGGCGAGCCGCGAGCGCGAGGCGACCGTGAGGACGACGCGGTCGCCGAGCCGCTGGAGGAGGAAGGACTCCTCGCCCTCCTCGGGGTGCGGGGTGAGGGCCTCGTAGGTGAAGCCGGCACGCCCGGGCTCGTCGACGACCTCGGTGACCCGGCACCGGGCCACGAGGAGCCCGCCCGGGCCGGCGGTCTGGCGCACCTCGACGCCGGGCGCCGCGTCCGGCGTCGAGAGCGGCACGCGCACGCCCGCGAGCCGCTGCACCTCCCAGCCGAGCAGCCCGGCCCGGGCGCGGGCGAAGGCCCCCGCCGCCCCGCCGGGCGAGGCCGGCCCGACGACGGCGCTGCGCCGGGTGTCCTGCCAGCCCGGGCCCCAGCCGGCGGAGACGTCGGGGCCGTCGCCGGCGCTCGCGGTGGCCAGGTCGAGGGCCGGGCTCACGGGGTCGGCACCTCGGTGGGCCCCGCGCCGGCGAGGTCGAGGACGCGCGCGCCGTCCGGGCCCAGGGCGTCGAGCTGCGCGAGGTAGACCCCCCGGCCCGCCGCCGAGACGACGGCGTCGTGGATCGGCACGACGACGCGCGGGGAGACGGCGCGCACGAAGGCGACGGTCTCCTTGAGCGAGGTCCACGGGGCCGTCAGCGGCGCGGCGAGCACCTCGACGCCGCCCGGCACCGCGCCGTAGGCGTCGCCGGGGTGGAAGAGGACGGGTTCGCCGCTGCCCTCGCCGCCGAGGAGGACGCCGACGTTGCCCACGAGGGGGATGTCCTCGTGGATGAGGGCGTGCTGCCCGCCCACGGCCCGCAGGGGCAGGCCGGCGACGCGCGTCGTCGTCCCCGCGGGCAGCGGCTCGGCGCCCCAGCGGTCGTCGGCGGCGGTCTGCGGCTCGGCGAGGACGCGCGCCCGCGGGTTGGCTGCCCGCAGCGCCTCGAAGCGGCCCTCGGCCGGGTCGAGGTGGTCGGGGTGGGCGTGGGTGACGACGACGGCGTCGAGGTCGCGCACGTCCTCCCACCCGGGCGTGAAGGCCCCCGGGTCCAGGAGGACGCGGGCACCGGCCGCCTCGACGAGCAGCGTCGAGTGGCCCAGATGGGTGATCCTCATCCCGCCACGATGGCACCGGACCCCGTCGGCCACACCCGGTGCGGCGGGTGGCCGCCCGGCGGACGGGCCCGTGGTGCGACCATGGCGGTGTCGTCCGCCGCGGGCCGCGACGGGGCCCGCGCCCCGTGCGCGCAGACCCGCTCGAGCCCAGCCGAGGAGCCCGACGTGGCCTCACCGACCCGTCCCCGCGAGGAGCGCGCAGCCCGCGCCGCCGCCCTCCGCGAGCAGCAGGCCCGCCGCGAGCGCCGGCAGCGCGCGCTCATCATCGGCGTCACGGCCGGGATCGTCGTCGCGCTCGTCGCCGCGGTGACCGTCGTGCTCGTCGTCACCCGCGAGCAGCGGGCGGCCGAGCAGGCGGCCCTCGAGGCGCCGATCGACGGCGTGGAGACCTTCGAGGACCTCGGGCGCGAGCACGTGACCGGCGAGGTCGACTACGCGCAGACGCCCCCGGTGGGCGGCGACCACAACGCCGTCTGGTGGAACTGCGGCGTCTACTCCGAGCCGGTCCCCGACGTGAACGCGGTGCACTCGCTCGAGCACGGCGCCGTGTGGATCACCTACGACCCCTCGCTGCCGCAGGACCAGGTGGACGCGCTCGTCGCGGCCGCCGAGCCGTACGACTACACCCTCGTCAGCCCCTACGCGGGCATGGAGAGCCCCGTCACGCTCAGCGCGTGGGGCACCCAGCTCGCCCTCGAGGACGCCTCGGACGAGCGCATCGCGCCCTTCCTGGCCCAGTACGTCCAGGGCGAGCAGACGCCGGAGCCCGGCGCCGCCTGCACGGGGGGCCTGTCCTGACGTCGACCGAGGAGGGCCCGGACGCCGAGGTCGGGAGCGGCCCGCGCGGGGAGGCCGTCCTCACCGGGGCGACCCGCGCCGTCGTCGTCGCGGGAGCGGTCCTGTCGGCAGGGCTCCTCGTCGTCCTCGGCGTCGTCCTCGGCCTGCACTGGGGGTCCGGCGGACCCGGGGGCGGCGCCGCGCCCGCGGCGGGCTCGGTCGACGCGGGCTTCGCCCTCGACATGCAGGCCCACCACCGGCAGGCCGTGCAGATGTCGACCCTCGTGCGCGACCGGGTCGACGACGAGGACGTCCGCACCCTCGCCCTCGACATCGCGCTCACCCAGCAGCAGCAGGCCGGCCAGATGTACGGCTGGCGCGAGCTCTGGGGCCTCGGTCAGGGGCGCACCGAACCGGTCATGGCCTGGATGTCCGGGCTCGAGGGCCATGCGGCGGGTGGCCACGAGGACGGGCACGGCGGGGGGCACGTCGGCGCGGTGCCGGCCGACGGGCTCGGCGCCGTCGGCGACATGCCGGGCATGGCGAGCGCCGCGCAGATGGACGCCCTCGCGGCCGCGGACGGCGAGGAGGCCGCGCGGATCTTCCTCCAGCTCATGGTCCCGCACCACGTCGCGGGGGTGGAGATGGCGCGCGCCGCCGCGCAGGAGGCCTCCGAGCCGGAGGTGCGGGCGCTGGCGGACGCGATGGCGACCGGCCAGGAGGCCGAGCTCACCGTCCTGTGGGACATGCTCGCCGAGCGCGGCGGCCCCGTACCGGGCGTCTGATCCTGGCCTCCGAGGCCACCGCGCCGCGGCGAGCCCGCCGCTCCCCGCAGGACGGACCGCGACCGGGGCGGCGGCCGGGCCCCGGTAGCGTCTGCGCCATGGGTCGCGTCGTCGTCGAGATCATGCCGAAGCCCGAGATCCTGGACCCCCAGGGCAAGGCCGTCGCGGGCGCGCTGCCGCGGCTCGGCTTCGGGCGCTTCACCGGCGTCCGGCAGGGCAAGCGCTTCGAGCTCGAGGTCGAGGGCGAGGTGACGCCCGAGGTGCTCGAGGAGGCCGCCCGCGCCGCCGAGGTGCTGCTGAGCAACCCCGTCATCGAGGACGTCGTCCGCGTCGCCCCCGTCGAGGCCGACGCCGCCACGACGACGCTCGCCGGCGGGACCACCTGATGGGCCGCGTCGGCGTCGTCACCTTCCCCGGCTCCCTCGACGACGGGGACGCCGCGCGCGCCGTCCGCCTCGCGGGCGGCGAGCCCGTCCGGCTGTGGCACGGGGACGCCGACCTCAAGGGCGTCGACGCCGTCGTCCTGCCCGGTGGGTTCTCCTACGGCGACTACCTGCGGTGCGGGGCGATCGCCCGCTTCGCGCCGGTGATGGAGCCGCTCGTGGACGCCGCCCGCGGCGGGCTGCCCGTGCTCGGCATCTGCAACGGCTTCCAGGTGCTCTGCGAGGCGCACCTGCTGCCCGGGGCGCTCGTGCGCAACGACCACCGGACCTTCGTCTGCACCGACCAGCGCCTGCGCGTGGAGAACGCCGCCACGGCGTGGACCCACGAGTACGCCTCCGGCGAGGAGGTCGTCGTCCCGCTGAAGAACGGGGAGGGCGGCTACCTGGCCGACGAGGCGACGCTCGACCGCCTGGAGGGCGAGGGGCTCGTGGCGCTGCGGTACGTCGTCCCCGAGGGCGGCCGCAACCCCAACGGCAGCGCGCGCGACATCGCCGGCGTCGCCAACGCCGCGGGCAACGTCGTCGGCCTCATGCCGCACCCCGAGCACGCCGTCGAGGCCGGCTACGGCCCCGACCCGCGCACCGGCACGGCCGGCACCGACGGCCTGCGCTTCTTCTCCTCGGTGCTGCGCCAGCTCGTCTCCTGACCCGGCCCAGCACCGCACCGATCCCGGACTTCGCAGCCTTCGTCCGCCCCAAGGCGTCGTGAGAGCGGACTTCGTAGCCCTTCTCCGCCCAGGGGTGCCGCGCGGGCGAGTTCGTAGCCTTCGTCCGGGCCGGGACGACGCGGGTCAGGCGGCGGAGGTCGGGCGGAAGCCCCAGTGCCAGGGCTCGCCGGAGACGGTCTCGGCGAAGCCGTAGCGGCCGGCGTTCTCGCGCATCCACGCCTGGGCGCGGCCGTCGAGGCCGAGGTCCACGGCCATGCCCCAGCCGTGGCTGCTCGTGCCCGGCGCCGCGGCGAGACCGCCCTCGCTGCGCAGGCCCTTGCGGGCGGCCATGGAGACCTGGTCCTCGTAGGACCGGTAGCTGTCGTTGACGCGCCACGTGACGCCGTCGGCCCGCGCCGCGGCGGCCATGCGGTCGTAGGCGGCCGCGGCCGGGCCCCACAGGCGCTCGCCGGACCCGGCGCCGCCGATCTCGACGAGCTGGCCCTCCGGCACCTTCCCGTTGCCGTGCGCCCGCAGGTCCAGCGGCACGCCCTTCCCGTCGAGCTTCCCGACGACGGACGGCGCGGACGACGCCGACCCCGCCGCCCCCGAGGTGCTGACGGCGCTGACCGCCGGTGCGGCGGACGTCGCCCCCGCGCCGCCGCGGGCGCCCGGCAGGGCCGCGAGCAGCTGGGCGAGGCCGTCGGAGGACAGGCTCGTCGTCGTGGTCGTGAAGGCGGGTCCCGCGGTCGCCGTCGCCCCGCCGGCCAGTGCCGCGGCGAGGCCACCCGCGCCCGTGCCGCCGCCGAGCGCCGCGGCGAGCGACGACGCGGCCCCGGCGGGCTGCTGCAGGCCGCCCTGCTGGCCCAGCTGCTGGGCGAGGGCGTCGGAGAAGGCCGACGAGGACGCGGCGCTCGAGGGAGAGGTGCTCGAGGAGGGAGCGCCCGCCGCGACCGGCGCGGCACGCCCCGGCCCGCCGACCGCCAGCGCGTCGATCTGGGCCTGGATGCCGGCCATGCGCGCGGTGATGCCGCTGATGCCCTCCACACCGGTGTCCTCGGCACGTCGCCCGCGCGACCTGAGCCGTCGGAGCACCTCACGTCGCACCGCGCGGCCCTCCGGCGCGGGCGGGAGGGCCCCGCCGCCTCGGTAGCCTGCGCCCATGGCCGAGCCGACCACCGCCACCGCCCGACCGGACGCGACGGGCGGGTCGGGCGGAGCCCTCGACACCGTCGAGCGGGCGGCGGCCACGCCCGACGTCGCCCAGCCCTGGCGCGAGCTGGGGCTGCGCGAGGAGGAGCACGCCCGCATCCGCGAGATCCTCGGCCGCCGCCCGACGTCCGCCGAGCTCGCCATGTACTCGGTGATGTGGAGCGAGCACTGCTCCTACAAGTCCTCCAAGGTGCACCTGCGGCAGTTCGGCGAGAAGACGACCGAGGCCATGCGCGAGCACCTCATGGTCGGCATCGGGGAGAACGCCGGGGTCGTCGACATCGGCGACGGCTGGGCCGTCACCTTCAAGGTCGAGAGCCACAACCACCCGAGCTTCGTCGAGCCGCACCAGGGCGCGGCCACGGGCGTCGGCGGCATCGTCCGCGACATCCTCGCCATGGGCGCCCGGCCGGTCGCCGTCATGGACCAGCTGCGCTTCGGCGCGGTCGACCACCCCGACACCGCGCGGGTCGTCCACGGCGTCGTCGCGGGCGTCGGCGGGTACGGCAACTGCCTGGGCCTGCCGAACATCGGCGGCGAGGTCGTCTTCGACGCCGTCTACCAGGGCAACCCGCTCGTCAACGCGCTCGCCGTCGGCGTCATGCGGCACGAGGACCTGCACCTGGCCAACGCCACGGGCGCGGGCAACAAGGTCGTCCTCTTCGGGGCCCGCACGGGCGGCGACGGCATCGGCGGCGTGTCCGTGCTCGCCTCGGAGACCTTCGACGCGACCGGTCCGGCCAAGCGCCCGAGCGTGCAGGTGGGCGACCCCTTCGCCGAGAAGGTCCTCATCGAGTGCTGCCTCGAGCTCTTCCGCGCCGGGGTCGTCGAGGGCATCCAGGACCTCGGCGGGGCCGGGCTCTCCTGCGCCACGAGCGAGCTGGCCAGCGCCGGCGACGGCGGCATGCACGTCGAGCTCGACCGCGTCCTGCTGCGCGACCCGTCGCTCTCGCCCGAGGAGATCCTCATGAGCGAGAGCCAGGAGCGGATGATGGCCGTCGTCCGCCCCGAGCACCTCGAGCGCTTCCTCGAGGTCGTGCGGCGCTGGGACGTCGAGACGAGCGTCCTCGGCGAGGTCACGGACACCGGGCGCCTCGTCGTCACGTGGCACGGCGAGGTCGTCGTCGACGTCCCGCCCCGCACCGTCGCGCACGACGGGCCCGTGTACGAGCGGCCCTACGCGCGCCCGTCGTGGCAGGACGCGCTGCAGGCCGACTCGGCCGCCGCGCTGGCGCGCCCGACGTCGGGGGAGGACCTGCGCGCGACGCTGCTGCGCCTCGTCGGCTCTCCGAACCTGGCCGACAAGGGCTGGGTCACCGACCAGTACGACCGCTACGTGCTCGGCAACACCGCGCTGGCCACGCCCGACGACGCCGGCGTCGTCCGCGTCGACGAGGCCACCGGCCTCGGCGTCGCGGTGTCCACCGACGCGAACGGCCGCTACGGCTACCTCGACCCCTACGCCGGCGCCCAGCTCGCGCTGGCCGAGGCGTACCGCAACGTCGCCACCGTCGGCGCCCGGCCGCTCGCGGTCACCGACTGCCTCAACTTCGGCAGCCCCGAGGACCCCGACGTCATGTGGCAGTTCTCGGAGGCCGTCACGGGCCTGGCCGACGCCTGCCAGGTGCTCGGCGTGCCCGTGACCGGCGGCAACGTCTCGCTCTACAACTCGACGGCGGACACGCCCATCCACCCGACGCCGGTCGTCGGCGTCCTCGGCGTGCTCGACGACGTCGCCCGCCGCACGCCGTCCGGCTGGCGCGCGCCCGGCCAGGCGCTCTACCTGCTCGGCACCACGCGGCTCGAGCTCGACGGCTCCGCGTGGGCCGAGGTCGAGCACGGCCACCTCGGCGGGCGGCCGCCGGCCGTGGACCTCGAGGCGGAGCGGCTGCTCGGGGACGTGCTCGTCAACGCCAGCCGCGACGGGCTCGTCGACGCCGCGCACGACCTCTCCGAGGGCGGCCTGGCGCAGGCCGTCGTCGAGGGCTGCCTGCGCTACGGCGTCGGCGCGCGCGTGTGGCTCGACGAGCTGTGCGAGCGGGACGGCGTCGACGCCACGACGGCGCTCTTCTCGGAGTCGACGGCGCGCGTGCTCGTCTCCGTGCCGCGCTCGGAGGAGGTGCGCTTCACCGACGTGTGCAGCGCGCGTCGCCAGCCGGCGCTGCGCGTGGGCGTGGTCGACGAGCCGGGCGAGGCCGCCGCGCTCGACGTGCAGGGCCTCTTCACCGTGCCGGTGGCCGAGCTGCGCGCCGCGTCCACGGCGACCCTGCGCGAGGCGTTCGGGGCCTGAGGTGCCCGCACGTCGCCGCATCACCGCCGAGCGGGCCCGCGACGCCGTCCGCGCGTGGGCGGCCGACCCCGCCGGGGCGGACCGCGCAGCGACGGCGCTGGCCGTGCGCGGGTCCCTCGAGGAGCTGGCCGAGCGCGTGCCCGGCAGCAGCGTGGAGGTGCGGGTGCCGCCCTTCGGCGTCGCGCAGTGCGTCGAGGGGCCCCGGCACACCCGCGGGACGCCGCCCAACGTCGTCGAGACGGACGCCGCCACCTGGCTCGGCCTCGTCACCGGCGGCCTGCGGTGGGACGACGCCGTGGCCCAGGGCCGCGTCTCGGCGAGCGGCCTGCGCGCGGTGCTCGGCGACGTGCTGCCCCTGTGGCCGGGCGGCGCCTGACGTCCGCCCGTCCCGGAGGGCACCGGGCTCCTGCGCCCGGTGCCCCGGGAGGGGGCGCCGCCGCGGCGGGTAGCGTCCAGGCCGTGAGCGAGCAGCCGCCCCCGGTCGACGGCGAC
>NZ_JABEMA010000102.1 GCF_013004605.1 Pseudokineococcus marinus | reverse complement strand
GCTCGCGCACGCCGCCGGCCGCCGTGGCGGCGCCGGGCGGGGTGCTCCCCCGCGGTCGCAGGCCCGGCAGGGGCAGGTCGTCGAAGAGGGTGCTCATGGCGCTCCCGAGGGTACGCACCGGAGCCGACGGCGGGCCTCCCGCGACGGGGCCGCTCAGCCCGCGGCGAGCGCCAGCCGCACCACCTCGGTGACGCCGACCGCGCCGCTCGCGAGGTCGGCCAGCGGCACCCACGCGGCCGCGTCGGAGGTGCCGCCGACGTCGAGGACGACGGGCTCGCGCTCGTCGTCGGTCTCGCCGGCGAAGACGAGCGAGATGCCGTGGAAGTCCTCGAGCCGGCCGTCGGGCGCCCGGCCGGTGAAGTGCGAGGAGCCGACGTCGAGGACGTCCCCGACGACGACGTCGAGGCCCGTCTCCTCGTGCGCCTCGCGGCGCGCGCCCTCGCGCGGGTGCTCGCCGTGCTCGAGCCCGCCCCCGGGCAGCGACCACAGGCCGGGCCGCGGCGTCCCCGGCGACAGCCGCGACAGCAGGACGGCCTCCCCCCGCCGGCACAGCACGTAGGCCGCGACGCGCTGGCGGCGCACGGCCTCCTCGTCGGTCCGCCCGGCCGCCCCGTCCACGGCCGGGGACGCTACGCCAGGGGCGGGACGTCGTGCCCGGCACCTACGCTCGCCGCATGGCTCCCGAGCACGCGACGGCGTCCGCCCCCGCCCGGCTGCGGCGCCGCGCGTACCCGCTCCTGCTCGGCGCCTTCCGGCGGCTGCCCGCCCCGCTGCGCCGGGCGCTCGTGCGCGCCGGCACGCCCGGGTTCACCGTGGGCGCGGTCGTCGCGATCGAGCACGACGGCGCGGTCCTCTTCCTGCGCCAGCCGCACCGCCAGGGCCTGAGCCTGCCCGGCGGCCTGCTCGACCGCGGCGAGCGCCCGGCCGAGGGCGTCGAGCGGGAGGTCCGCGAGGAGACGGGGCTGCGCGTGCGGGTGGGTCTGCCGGTGGCCACGCAGGTCAACGCCCGCGTCCGCCGGGTCGACGTCATCTACCGCCTGCGCGTCGCGACGCGGCCGCAGGTGCGGGTCGGCGGCGAGGCCCAGGACCACCGCTGGGTCGACCTGGCCGACCTCCGGGAAGCCGACGACTCCACCCGCGAGATCGTCGACCTCCTCCGCCGCGCCGAGCAGCCGGGCTGCTACGACGGCGAGGTGCTGGCGGGCGCCGGGGAGCCCGGGCGCCCGCACCGGGGCTGAGCCCCGTCGTGGTCGACCGGGCCGGGGTCGTGCTGGCCGCCGGGGCGGGCACGCGCCTGCGGCCGCTCACCGACCTGCGGCCCAAGGCCCTGTGCCCCGTCGGCGGGCGACCGCTGCTCGAGCACGCCCTCGACCGGCTGGCCGACGCGCTGCCCGGCGCGGCGGGGCCCCCGCAGGAGCACCTCGCCGTCAACGCCCACGCCCACGCCGACCAGGTCGCGGCCTTCGTGGCGCGGGGCCACGACGGTCCGCGGGCGCACCTGGCGCTCGAGGCGCCCGAGGCGCTCGGGACGGCGGGAGCGCTGGGGGCCCTGCGCGAGTGGCTCGACGGGCGCGACGTCGTCCTCACCAACGCCGACGCCTGGCTGCCCGCGGGCCTCGACGGCCTCCTCGACGGGTGGGACGGCGAGCGCTGCCGGCTCCTCGTCGCCCCTGCCGGCCCGCCCGACGCCCCCGGCGCCGCCACGACCGGGACGGGCGGCGACCCCCTGCGCCCCGCGGGCGAGGAGGGCCCCGCCGTCCGGTACGTCGGCGCCTGCGCCCTGCCGTGGCGCCTCGTGCGCGACCTGGCGCCCCGACCGAGCGGCCTCTTCGAGGTGCTGTGGCGCGCCGAGCGGGACGCCGGGCGCCTCGAGCTGCACGCCACCGACCAGGCCGCGGTGGACTGCGGCACGCCCCGGCGCTACCTCGCCGCGAACCTCGCGGCCTCCGGCGGGCGCAGCGTCGTGGGCGCGGGCGCCCGCGTCGAGGGCGAGCTCGTCCGGTCCGTCGTCTGGGACGGCGCCGTGGTCGACGCCGGCGAGGTCCTCGTCGACTGCGTCCGCGCGGGCGGCCCCGACCACCGGCTCACCGTCGGCTCCGGCGCCTGAGGCCCCGCACCGGCACCGCGCCACCGAGCGGGCTGCGCCTGCGGCCCCGCGGCCGACCCCCTAGCGTCGGGCGGGTGGGCAGCCTCTACATCGCGTCCGTCGAGGGCGAGACGCGCAAGTCGACCGTCGCGCTCGGCGTGCTGGCCGCCCTGCGCGCCCGCCCGGGGCGCCGCGTCGGCGTCTTCCGCCCGCTCGTGCGCGCCGAGGGCGGCCGCGACGACGTCCTCGACGTCCTCCTGTCGGAGCTCGCGGACGGCGGGGAGGTCGACGACGAGACGTACGCCGCCAGCGTCGGCGTGGGCTACGAGGACGTGCGCGACGACGCGGACGCGGCGCTCGACGAGGTCGTGGCGCGCTACCGGGCGCTGGCCGCCCGCTGCGACGAGGTCATGGTGCTCGGCAGCGACTACACCGACGTCGCCGGCCCGACGGAGCTGGCGCTCAACGCGCGCCTGGCCGCCGACCTCGGCACCCCCGTGCTCCTCGTCGTCAAGGCGCTCGGCCGCAGCCCGCGGGAGGTGCGCGCCGTCGCCGACGTCGCCCGCGACGAGGTCGTCGCCCAGCACGCCCAGGTGCTCGGCGTCGTCGCCTCCCGCGCGGACCCCGACGGCCTCGCCGACGTCGTCGCCGCGCTCGAGCAGCCGGGCCGGCGCGACGGCCCGCCGCTCGTGCCCGCCTTCGCCGTCCCCGAGGACCGCCTCCTGACGTCGGTGGGCGTGCGCGAGCTCGTCGAGGCCTGCGACGGGCACCTCGTGCTGGGCCCCGACGAGGCGCTCGACGAGCGCGCCGGCGGCCTCGTCGTCGCCGCCATGTCCATGCCCCACGCGCTCGAGCACCTCGAGGAGCGGGCCGTCGTCATCGTGCCCGGGGACCGCAGCGAGGTCGTCCTCGGCCTCATGGCGGCCCACGCCTCGTCGACGTTCCCGCGCCTCGCGGGCGTCGTCCTCACCGGCGGCTTCGCGCTGCCCCCCGTCGTCACCGCGCTGCTCGAGGGCCTCCTCGAGGGCCGGGGCGCGGACCTGCCCGTCGTGAGCACCGACCTCGGCACCGTCGAGACCGCCGCACGGCTCCTCGCCGTGCGCGGACGGCTCTCGCGCGGCACCGAGCGCGCCCGCGAGCAGGTGCGCGCCGCGCGCGACCTCTTCGCCGCCCACGTCGACGGCGCGCGCCTCGTCGCGCTCGCCGACGAGGCGGTCGTCGACGTCGTGACTCCCCGGGCCTTCGCCGCCGAGCTGCTCGAGCGGGCCCGCAGCGCCCGCGTGCGTGTGGTGCTGCCCGAGGGGCTCGAGCCCCGCGTGCTCCTGGCCGCCGCCGAGCTGCTGCGGGACGGCGTCGTCGACCTCGTGCTGCTGGGCCCCGCGGACGAGGTGCGCTCCCTCGCCGAGGAGGTCGGCGCCGACGTCACGGGCGCGCGGGTCGTCGACCCGCGGACCTCCCCGGACCGCACCCGCTACGCCGCGGAGTACGCCCGGCTGCGCGCGCACAAGGGCGTCACGCCCGAGGCGGCGGAGGAGCTGCTCGCGGACGAGACGCGCTTCGGCACGCTGATGGTCCACCTCGGCGACGCCGACGGCATGGTCTCCGGCGCCGTCCACACGACGGCCGAGACGCTGCGCCCCGCCTTCGAGGTCATCAAGACGGCTCCGGGCCGCGACGTCGTCTCCAGCGTCTTCCTCATGTGCCTGCCCGACCGCGTGCTCGTCTACGGCGACTGCGCCGTCAACCCCGACCCCGACGCGGACGCCCTGGCGGACATCGCCGCCAGCAGCGCCGACACCGCCGTGGCCTTCGGCGTGGAGCCGCGCGTGGCGATGATGAGCTACTCCACGGGCGGGTCGGGCTCGGGCGCCGGCGTCGAGAAGGTGCGCCGGGCCACCGCGCTCGTGCGGGAGCGGCGCCCGGACCTCTCGGTGGAGGGACCCATCCAGTACGACGCCGCCGTCGACGTGGGCGTGGCCCGCACCAAGCTGCCCGACTCGGCGGTCGCCGGGCGGGCGACGGTCTTCGTCTTCCCCGACCTCAACACGGGCAACACGACGTACAAGGCGGTCCAGCGCAGCGCCGGCGCCGTGGCGATCGGCCCGGTGCTGCAGGGGCTGCGACGACCGGTCAACGACCTCTCCCGGGGGGCGCTCGTGCGCGACATCGTCAGCACGGTGGTCATCACGGCCGTCCAGGCGCAGGTGCAGGCCCAGCAGGAGAGGGAGCAGCAGGAGGTGGACGCGTGAGCGGCGTGGTGCTCGTCCTCAACTCGGGGTCCTCGAGCGTCAAGTACGAGCTCGTCGAGGTCGCTGACGACGCCTCGGGCCGCTCCCTGGCGTCCGGCCTGGTGGAGCGCATCGGCGCGGGCGGCGGCCGCCTGCGCCACGACGGCCCCGGCGGCCGCGTCGAGACCGGCGTCGACGTCCCCGACCACACGGCCGCCCTCGACGCGGTCGTCGGCGCCTTCGCCGAGCACGGCCCGGACCTGGCCGGCGCGGGCCTCGTCGCCGTCGGCCACCGCGTCGTCCACGGCGGGGACCGCTTCTCCGCGCCGGCCCTCGTCGACGACGACCTCGAGCGGGCCGTCGACGAGCTCTCCTCGTTGGCCCCCCTGCACAACCCGGCCAACCTCGAGGGCATCCGCGTGGCGCGCCGCGCCGTGCCGGACGTGCCGCACGTCGCGGTCTTCGACACGGCCTTCCACGCGACCGTGCCGCCCGCGGCCCACACCTACGCCCTCGACCGCGACCTGGCCCGGCGCACCGGCGTGCGCCGCTACGGCTTCCACGGCACGTCGGTCGCCTCGGTGGTCCCCCGCGCCGCCGAGCTGCTCGGTCGCCCCGCCGAGGACGTCGCCATGGTCGTCCTCCACCTCGGCAACGGGGCCTCGGCGACGGCCGTCCTCGGCGGCCGCAGCGTGGAGACGTCCATGGGCCTCACCCCGCTCGAGGGCCTCGTCATGGGCACGCGCCCCGGCGACGTGGACCCGGGCGCGCTGCTGCACCTGCTCCGCGAGGGCGGCCTGTCGGTCGACGAGCTCGACCGGACGCTCAACCGCGGCAGCGGCCTGCAGGGGCTGACGGGCGCCTCGGACGTCCGCGAGGTGGTCGAGCGCGCCGCCGGCGGGGACGCCGACGCCGACCTCGCCCTCGACGTCCTGGCGCACCGGGTCCGGCACTACCTCGGGGCGTACGCCTTCGCGATGGGCCGCCTCGACGCCGTCGTGCTCACCGCCGGCGTCGGCGAGAACAGCGCCGAGGTGCGCCGCCGGGCGCTGACGGGGCTCGAGGGCTTCGGCGTCGTCCTCGACGAGGAGCGCAACGCGACCCGTTCCGGGGACGCGCGGCGCATCTCGCCGGACTGGTCGCCGGTCACCGTCCTCGTCGTCCCCACCGCCGAGGAGCTGCAGATCGCCCGCGAGGCGCTCGCCGTCGTCGGCGCCTGAAGGCCCTCCGACGCAGAGGTGACGCCCCCTCACCCCCGAGCGCGCTCCTGAGGTGGAGGTGACGCCTCCTTCACCCCCGGGCGCGCCCCAGCCGCCGGTACCTCTCGTGCCGCGCCGCGAGGCGCTCCTCGACGGGCACGGCGGCGAGCCGGGCGATCTCGGCCTCGACGACGCGCGCCACCCGCCGGCAGAAGTCCTCGGGCTCCGCGCCGGCGTGCGGCCGCTCGGGGACGACGACGTCGACGACGCCGTCGCGCACGAGGTCGGCCGCGCGCACCCCCTGCTGCTCGGCCATCTCGGCGGCGTGGTCGACGTCGCGGTGGACGATGGCGCTCGCGCCCTCGGGCGGCAGCGGGGAGAGCCAGGCGTGCTGGGCCGCGACGACGCGGTCCGCCGGCACGAGCGCGAGCGCCCCTCCCCCGGTGCCCTGCCCGAGCAGCACGCTGACGACGGGCGCCCGGAGCGTGACGAGCTCGGCGAGGCACCGGGCGATCTCGCCGGCGAGGCCGCCCTCCTCGGCCTCCACCGACAGCGCCGCGCCGGGGGTGTCGATGACGGTGACGAGCGGCAGGTCCAGCTGGTCGGCGAGCGCCATGCCCCGGCGCGCGGCCCGCAGCGCGGCGGGACCGAGCGGCGCGTCCGGCGTCTGCCCGCGGCGGTCCTGCCCGAGGAGGACGCAGGCCGCGCCGCCGAGGCGGGCGAGCGCGAGCAGCAGCCCCGGGTCGCTCTCCCCCGCGCCCGTGCCGTGCAGTGGGACGACGTCACGGGCGCCGTAGCGCAGCAGGCGCCGGATGCCGGGGCGGTCGCCGCGTCGTGACAGCACCACCGACTCCCAGGCGGGCACGTCGGGCAGCCGCGCCACCTCGGCGGCCGGCACGGCGTCGTCCTCCTCGAGCACGGGCGCGTCGGTGGGCGCCGGGGCCTGGAGGACGCTGAGCGCCCGGTCCGCGACGTCGGCGAGCCGCTCGTGGGGGACGACGGCGTCGACGAGGCCGTGCGCGTGGAGGTTCTCGGCCGTCTGCACGCCCGCGGGGAACGGCTGGTCGTACAGCGCCTCGTAGACCCGCGGCCCGAGGAAGCCGACGAGGGCGCCGGGCTCGGCGACCGTCACGTGGGCCTGGCTGCCCCACGAGGCGAAGACGCCACCGGTCGTGGGGTGGCGCAGGTAGGCGAGGTAGGGCAGGCCGGCGGCCTTGTGCGCCGCCACGGCGGCGGAGATCTTCACCATGGTGAGGAAGGCGACCGTGCCCTCCTGCATGCGCGTGCCGCCCGACGAGGGCGCGGCGAGCAGCGGCAGGCCCTCGGCCGTGGCGCGCTCGACGGCCTCGACGAGGCGGTCGGCCGCCGCGACGCCGATGGAGCCGGCGAGGTAGCCGAACTCGCCGGCGACGACGGCGACCCGCCGCCCGCGCAGGTGCCCCTCGCCCGTGACGACGGCCTCGTCGACGCCCGAGCGCTCGGCGGCGCGGGCCCGCTCGGCGTCGTAGGCGGGGGTGCTGCGCGGGTGCGCCGGCGGCGCGTCCCACGAGCGGTAGGTGCCCTCGTCGAGCACGAGCTCGAGGAGCTCGCGCCCCCCGCGCCGCGGGGGCCGCGCGTCACCGCCCGGCCGGTCAGTGCCCCCGGTCGGGCTCACGCGCCCTGCTCGCGGTGCGCGTCGGCGTCCAGGCTCTTCCCGTCCAACCAGGCCCGGACGGCGTCGCCGTCACCGTCGAGCAGCGGCGGCGCACGATGCTCGCGCCGCGTCGTCTCCGCGCCGTCGGCGTCGAAGAAGCGCAACGGCGGGCCGGGCAGCGTGACCGTGCCCAGCGTCGCGTGCTCCACGTCGACGAGCAGCCCCTGGCTGGCGGTCTGCTCCCAGGTGTAGACCTCGTCGATCGTGCGGACCTTGCCGGCGGGGACGCCGATCTCGGCGAGCCGCGCCAGGAGGTCGGGCGCCGACCAGGACGCGAAGAGCTCCTCGACGAGCGTGACGACCTCCTCGCGGCGGGCCACCCGCTCGGGGTTCGTGGCGAAGCCCTCGAGCGCCGGGTCGAGGCCGAACCCGTCGCAGAACCGCTTCCAGAGGCCCTCGCTGCCGACGGCGATCTGCACCGAGCCGTCCGCGCAGCGGAACAGCCCGTAGGGGCTGATGGACGGGTGGTGGTTGCCCTGCGCGCGCCCCACCTCCCCCGCGACCGTCCACTTCGTGCCCTGGAAGGCGTGGACGCCGACGACCGAGGCGAGCAGCGACGTCCGCACCACCTGGCCGCGCCCGGTGCGCTCCCGCTCGAGCAGCGCGGCGAGGACCCCGTGCACGCCGGTCATGCCGGCGAGGAGGTCGGCGATCGGGGTGCCGACGCGCTGGGGGTCGTCCGGGCCGGACCCGGTGATCGACATGAGGCCGGCCTCGCCCTGGGCGATCTGGTCGTAGCCGGCGCGCCCGCCCTCGGGCCCGTCGTGGCCGAAGCCGGTGATCGAGAGGACGACCAGCCGGGGGTTGAGCTGGAGGAGGCGCTCCGTGCCGAAGCCCAGCCGGTCGAGCACGCCCGTGCGGAAGTTCTCCAGCAGCACGTCGGCCCGCTCCACGAGCGCGGTGAGGTAGCGCCGGCCGTCGTCGGACTTCAGGTCGAGCGCGACGGACTCCTTGCCGCGGTTGCACGACATGAAGTACGTCGACTGCCGGTCGCTCCCGTCACCGGGGCCGCCCTCCGGCTCGACGAAGGGCGGCCCCCAGCCGCGCGTGTCGTCGCCGCCGCCGGGGGTCTCGACCTTGACGACGCGGGCGCCGAGGTCGGCCAGCACCATGCCGGCGTGCGGCCCGGCGAGCGCGCGGGTGAGGTCGACGACGAGGGTCCCGGCGAGGGGGCCGGCGGGGTCGGGCACGGGGTCCTCCGGGAGGTGGCCGGTGGTGGTCAGGACGTCGGGACGATGAGCACGAGCCAGGTCACGAGCGGCGCGACGACGACGAGGCCCATGCCCAGGACCATGAGCGAGCGGAAGATCTTGTCGCGCATGGCCGGCTCGGAGTTCGCGACGACGAGGGCGCCGTTCGTCGAGAAGGGGCTGCAGTCGACCACCGAGCTCGAGATGGCGAGGGCGACGACGAGGCCGACCGTGCCGACCTCGCCGGCGAGCAGGAACGGCACGGACAGCGGGATGAGCGTGCCGAGGATGCCGGTCGTCGAGGCGAAGGCTGACACGACCGCGCCGATGAAGCAGATGATGAGCGCCGCCAGCAGGGGCGTGCCGAAGCCCGCCACGGAGTCGCCGAAGCGGTCGATGGTGCCCTGCTCGTCGAGCAGGTTGACGTAGGTGACGATCCCGCCGATGAGCAGGACGGTGCCCCAGCTCACCTTGTCCACCGCGCCCTTGGCCGACCCGGGGAAGACCAGGGTGAGCACCACGGCCACGGCGAGGGCGGTGAAGCCCACGTCGAGGCGGAAGACGAGCGCGAGGACGGCGAGGAGCACGAGGCCCGCGAGGGTCAGGCCCCGCTGGGCGTCGAGCTGGGGCGCCGGGGTGTCGTCGGCGCCGGCGTCGGCCTCGTCGCGGCGACCGCCGCTGGAGCGCAGCCGCTCGCCGCGCTCGACGAGCGCCTGCGGCGTGCCGGTCACCGGGGTGCGCGTCGCGGCGCCGCTCGCCGCCATGGCCGAGGAGGACAGGTCCGCCTGGACCGCCGAGCGGTCCAGGCGACCGCCGTCGAGGTCCCGGTTGCGGTAGACGACGTAGGCGATGACGCACATGACGACGGCCGTGACGAGGCTGCCGAGGAAGAGCTGCAGCGGGAAGGGCTCGAAGTCGTTGGTCCGGACGACGCCGTTGGTGATGACGCCGAAGACGCCGATGGGGCTGAAGCTCCCGGCGGTGGCGCCCTGGACGACCATGAAACCCATGAGCACCGGGTTGATCCGGTTGCGCACGGCGAACGACATGGCGACCGGCGCGATGATCGCCACGGCGGCCGGGGTGACGGCGCCGATGGCCGTGATCGCGCCCGCGACGACGAACATCGCCCACGGGATGAGGGAGACGCGGCCGCCCACGGCGCGCACCGCGGCGTGGACGAGCCAGTCGACCGTGCCGTTGTTCTTCGCCAGCGCGAAGAGGTAGGTGACGCCGACGAGGATGACGAAGAGGCTCGCCGGGAAGCCGCCGAGCACCCCGTCGGCGTCCACGCCGAAGACGGTCGTGCCGACGACGAAGGCGGCCACGAGCGCCAGGGCGCCCATGTTGATGGGCCGGATCGTGGCCACGAGGAAGACGGCGGCCAGCACGAGCAGGCCGATGAGGTCAGCGGACACGGGCAGAGCACCTCGGTTCGACGGTGAACGACGGTGGGTGGATCACGCCCTCCGGGGTGGCGCAGTGGCCTAGCCTCTTGTCCAGCGATGCTGGTGTCAACGACCGGCGCTCCCCGAGGAGGTGCTCGTGGCACCCGAGGACGGTCCCGCCCCCGGACGTCCCGGCGCGGCCCGGACCCCCGCGGCGGCGCTCTCCCGCCTGCGCCGCCCGCGGCTGTACGAGCAGCTCGCCGACCACATCACCGCCTTCATCGAGGCCCAGGGCCTCTCCCCCGGCGAGCGGCTGCCGCCCGAGCGGCTCCTCGCGGAGCAGCTGGGCGTGAGCCGCGCGACGCTGGCGCAGGCGCTCGTCGCGCTCGAGGTCCGGGGCGTCGTCGACGTCCGGCACGGCGAGGGCGCCGTCCTGCGGGAGGCGAGCGCGGCCTCCCAGCTCGACGCGGCCCTCGCCGCCCACGGCCCGGACGAGCGCGACCTGGCGGACGCGCGCGCCGCCGTCCTCGGCGCCGTGGCCGCGCTCGCCGCCGAGCGGGCCGGCCCCGACCAGCGCGCCGCACTGGCGGGGGCGCTCGAGGGGGCCGGCTCGCAGGGCGTGCGGGCGACGGCGGCG
>NZ_JABEMA010000101.1 GCF_013004605.1 Pseudokineococcus marinus | reverse complement strand
CGCCGCGCCCGCTGTCCTGACCGCCGCGCCGGCCGTCTCCTCCACGTCCCTCCCGGCCGCCGCGCCCTCCGCCAGCGCCCCCTCGGCCACCGTCCCGTCCGCCACCGCCCCGTCCGCCACCGCCCCGTCCGCCACCGCCCCGTCCACCACCGCGTCGGACCCGTCGGTGCAGCGCGTCGTCCGTGACGAGACGGGCACGGGGATCGTCGTGCCGCTGCTCGGGACCGTCGCCGTGGTGCTGCTGCTCGTCGCGGCGGCGGCCGTGAGCGCCGTCCTGCGGCGCCGGTCCGAGGAACGTCGGCTCTAGCCCGACCGTCCTCACCGGGGGGAGGCCCCGCCGGGCCGCCCCGAGCGGTCCACGCGACCGATCACCACGACCGACCGCCCGACGTCACCGACCGACCGCAGCACCGCCCGCAGGAGGCACACCGCATGAGCCCCGATCCCCGCAAGCCGACGAAGGCGGAGCGCCAGAGCGACGCGCGCGCCCGGTCCCGCGCCATGCGCGAGCAGCGGGAGCGCGCGGAGAAGCGGCGCCGCGCGGCGCTGGTGACCATCGCCGGGCTCGTCGCGGCGGCGGTCGTGGCCGTCGTCGTCGTCGCCATCGCCTCGGGCGGGGAGGACGACGCCCCGCAAGCCGTCCCGACGTCCTTCTCCGAGTCCGGCGGCTACACGACGGGCGACGCGGACGCGCCCGTCTCCGTGAGCATCTACCAGGACTACCAGTGCCCGTTCTGCGCCCAGTTCGAGGCCGCGAACAGCGACTTCATCGAGCAGGCGCGCGAGGCCGGCGACATCTCCGTGACCTACTACCCCCTCGACCTGCTGCGCCGCCTCGGCGACTACTCGGCCCGCGCGGCCAGCGCGGCGGTGTGCGTGGCCGAGGAGGCGCCCGAGCAGTTCGGCGCCTTCAACGACGCCCTCTACGAGAACCAGCCCCAGGAGGGCGCCGGCGGGCTGACGGACCAGCAGATCGCGGCCGTCGCGTCGGACGCCGGGGTGCCGGACGACGTCGACGCCTGCATCACGAGCGGCCGCTACACGGACTGGGTCAGCCAGGTGACCGACGACCGCGACGAGCGCGTCCAGGGGACTCCGACGGTCCTCGTCGACGACCAGGTGCTCCCGGACCCCGACCAGTTCCAGACGGCAGTGGAGCAGGCCCTGGCCGGCGGCGGCGCCACCGACGGCGCCACCGCGGGCGCCACCTCCTGAGCGCCAGAGCCTGAGCACCACCCCGCGCGCCGACGGGCGCGGCCCTCACGCCGACGGGCGCGGCGCCTCCGGGCCGCGCCCGTCGGCGTCTCCAGGGCGACGGTGCGCGGCGAGCCTTGACATCGATGTCACAGAGGAGTTGGCTCGCTTCGCCCGCCTCGTCCTCGGAGCCGGTCCTGCTGGTCATCGACGCCCAGGGAGATCCGCCGTGCTGAACGCCCGCCGTCCCGCCCTGCTCACCGCCGCCGCCGCGCTGGTGGCGGGCCTCCTCGTCGCGCCGGGCGCCTCGGCCGCGCCGGCGCCACCGCCACCGGACGAGGGGTCGCTCACCGACCTCGTCAACCCGTTCATCGGGACCCAGGACGAGGGCAACACCTTCCCCGGGGCGTCCCTGCCGTTCGGGATGGTCCAGCTGTCGCCCGACGACGGGCACACGACGGGGTACGACTACACGCGCGACCGCATCCGCGGCTTCAGCGCGACGCACATCTCGGGCGTCGGGTGCGGGCTGGGCGGCGACCTGCCCGTCCTGCCGACGACGGGCGACGTCACCTCCACGGACTACGCGCAGTACGCCCTGCCGTACTCCCACGACGGCGAGAGCGCCTCGCCCGGCTACTACACCGTGCCGCTCGAGGCGCCCGCGGGGACGATCACGGCGGAGCTGACGGCGACGACGCGCACCGGCGTCTCGCGCTACACCTTCCCGGAGACGGACGAGGCCACGGTCCTCGTCAACGCCGGCCAGGCGCTGCACAGGGTCGAGTCCAGCGACGTGCGGGTCGTGGGGGACCGCACGATCGAGACGACCGTCGTCGGCAGCGGCTTCTGCCAGGGCACCCGGCCGTACACGATGCACTTCACCACCACCTTCGACCGCCCCTTCGCCGAGGTGGGCACCTGGTCGGGCGACGAGGTCACCGCCGGCAGCACGGCGACGTCGGGCACCGACCGCCAGGGCGCCTACGTGCGCTTCGACGCTCGCGAGGACCGCACCGTCGAGCAGACGACGGCGCTGTCGTGGGTCGACGCCGACGGCGCGCGCGCCAACCTCGCGGCCGAGGGCGGCCGGACCTTCGACGAGGTCCGCGCCGCGGCCGACGCGACGTGGGAGCAGCGCCTGGGCCAGGTGCGCACCCAGGGCGGGACGCCCGAGCAGCGCCGGACCTTCTACTCCTCGCTCTACCGGTCCCTGCTGACGCCGAGCGTCGCCACCGACGTCGACGGCCGCTACACCGGGTGGGACCAGCAGGTCCACGAGGCCGACGGCTTCACCTACTACCAGACCTTCTCGCTGTGGGACACCTACCGGACGCAGCAGCAGCTGCTGTCCCTGCTCGCCCCGCAGGAGTCGCGCGACATGGCGCTGTCCCTCCTCGCGGTCGAGGACCAGGGCGGCTGGCTGCCGCGGTGGGCCTACGCGACGGTCGAGACGAACATCATGACCGGTGACCCGGTGACGCCCTTCCTCGTCTCCGCCTGGCGCCAGGGCCTGCTCGCGGGCCACGAGGAGGAGGCCTACGAGGCCCTGCTCGAGAACGCCGACGGCGTGCCGCCGGCCAGCAGCCAGTACAACGGCCGCGCGGGCAACGAGCACTACCTCGAGCACGGCTACGTGCCGCACGAGCCGCAGCTCTCGGGGAAGCCCGGCGACTACGACCTCCAGCACGGCGCCTCGGCGACCCTCGAGTACGCGCTCGCCGACGCGACGCTCTCGACGATGGCCGCCGCGCTCGGCCACGAGGACGACGCCCGCCGGCTCGCCCTGCGGGGGCAGAGCTTCCGCAACCTCTTCGACCCGCGCACCGGCTCGTTCCGCGCCCGGGACGCCCAGGGCCTCTTCGTCGGCCCGGAGGACCCGGCGGACGCCGTCGGCTTCCACGAGGGCACCTCGTCGCAGTACACGTGGCTGGTCCAGCAGGACCTCCAGCAGCTCGTCGACCTCCTCGGCGGCGAGGACGCCGCGAACGAGCGCCTCGACGGGTTCTTCGCCTACGACCAGCTGGTCGAGGACCCCGAGCGCACCGCCCGCGAGGTGTGGGTCAACAGCGCCTACGACTACTACGGGTTCAGCACCTACAACCCCCAGAACGAGCCCGACCTCCACGCGCCGTACGTCTACGGCTGGACGGGCCAGCCGTGGAAGACGACCGACGTCGTCCACGCCGCGCTGACGCTCTTCACCGACGGCCCGCAGGGCATCACGGGCAACGACGACCTCGGGACGATGTCGTCGTGGCAGGTTCTCTCCGCCATGGGCATCTACCCCTCGGTGCCCGGCACCGAGGTGTGGTCGCTGTCGACGCCGCTCTTCGACCGGGTGGGCCTCGCCCTCGACCCCGAGTGGTACCCGGAGGGCTCGTTCACGATCACCGCGCCCGGCACGTCGGAGACCGACCGCTACGTGCAGTCCGTGCGCGTCGGCGGCCGCACCTCGCCGCGCACGTGGATCACGGGCGACGACATCCGCGCCGGCCGCGACGTGGCGTTCCAGGTGGGCCCCGAGCCCTCGCGCTGGGGCACCGACGTCGACCTCGCCCCCGAGCCGCTCGTGGACGGGCGCGTGCGCCGCAGCGACCTCGCGGCCGGCCTCGTGCCCGGGCGCACCGACCTCCTCGGCAGCGACGAGGCCCAGGTCGTCGACCTCACGGCGACGCTCGTCGTCACCGACCCGGGCCGCCCGACGGTGCGCCTCGACCTGGCGGCGGACGAGCCGCTGCGGGCCGAGCTCGACCGCGACGTCCTGCGGGTCCGCTCCGCGGGGCTGCCGACGACGCAGGAGCTGCCGCTGCAGGTCGTCGTGCCGGCGGGGACGGCGCCGGGCTCCTACGACGTCCGCCTGCAGGCGCGCGACCGCGCCGGCGACGTCGTCGAGCGGACCGCCGTCGTCACGGTGGTGCCGCGCTGCGGCGAGCCGGGCGGGTCGTGCCCGGTGGACCTGTCCGGCGCCTACGACGTCGACGGCGTCGCGACGTCGGAGGCCCGCGCCGAGGGCGACTTCGACGGCGGCGGCTGGAGCTTCCCCGCCGAGGAGCTGCCCGCCCCCGGGGAGCAGCTCGTGGGCGGCCGCACCTACGTCCTGCCCGAGACCGCCGGGATCGCACCCAACTTCGTCGCCGCCCGCGGCCAGGAGATCGCGCTCGAACCGGGCTCGTACGCCGCCCTCGACGTCCTGCTGTCGGCCCACAACGGCGACCACGCCGGCGACGCCGTCGTCACCTACGCCGACGGGTCGACGTCGACGGCGCGCCTCACCGCCACCGACTGGGCCGCGAGCGGCCCGCGGCTGGGTGAGGAGACGGCGCTCACCGCACAGGGGCGGTACTACTCGGGCGGCGGCGGTGACGGGCTCACGGTGCACGTGTGGCACGACGTCCTGGCGCTCGACCCCGCCCGCGAGGCCGTGTCGCTGCGGCTGCCCGACGAGAGCCGCATCAAGGTCATGGCGATCAGCGCCCGCACGCCCGCGGCCGCCGGCGAGCCCGTGGACCCGGCCGCGGACGCGCAGGAGGCGTACGCGGCGATGCAGGAGCACCTGCTCGCGGGCGACCGGTCCGGCCTGTACACCGAGCGGGTGCCGGCGCGCGCCGGTGACCGGCCGTACGCCTTCGAGTGGCCCTTCTCCCAGGCGCACGTCGCGGCGCTCGACCTCACCGGGCTGCCGGGGGAGGCCGGCGAGGCGTACGCCGACGACCTCGTGCGGCACGGGGAGGCGCAGGAGCTCTACTGGGACGCCTCCGGCAGCGCGACGGGGCTGCCCGGCTACGACTCCTACCCGCACGCCCCGTACGGCGACGGCGGGGACCTCTTCTACGACGACAACCTCTGGGTCGGTCTCGCGATGGTGCAGCAGCACCTCATGACCGGCGACGAGGCGGCGCTGGAGCGGGCGCAGCAGGTCTTCGAGCTCGCCGTCTCGGGCTGGGACGACGACCCGACGCACGCGGCGCCGGGCGGCGTGTTCTGGACGCAGCAGGCCGGCAACCGCGACCGGAACACCGTCTCGACGATGCCGGCGGCCCAGCTGGCGGTGCGGCTCCACATGATCACCGGGGAGCAGCGGTACCTGGACTGGGCGCTGCGGATGGCGGGGTGGACGGACGAGCACCTGCTGGGGGACGACGGGCTGTACGCGGACCACCTGTCCCTCGACGGGACGGTCGAGCAGACCCGGTGGGCCTACAACCAGGGCGTCCCCGTGGGCACCTACGCGCTCCTCTTCGAGGCGACGGGGGAGCAGCGGTACCTCGACCACGCGCAGGAGGTCGCCGAGGCCTCGTACCAGCACTACGTCGTCGAGGGGCGCCTGGACGACCAGCCCCGCGCCTTCGTCGCCATCTGGGCGAAGAACCTCCTGCTCCTCGAGGCGACGACGGGCGGCACCCGCTACCGCGACGCGGTCACCGCGTGGGCGCAGCGCCAGCACGACGGCGACCTCGACGCGTCGACCGGCCTGTACGCCGGCGACGACGGCGCCACGGAGCTGCTCGACCAGGCCGCGGTCACCCAGGTGCTGGCCGTCCTCGCGTGGCCGCAGGAGCGGGTGCGGCTCCTGTACTGAGCCCAGCGCCGCTGCCGACGCGGCGCCGCCGCGTCCTGCCGCCCGCCCCCGCCCGGGGGCGGGCGGTCGCGCGTCAGGACATGTGCAGGCCGCCGTTGACGTCGTACGTGGCGCCGGTGATGTTGCCCGCGTCCGGGCCGAGGAGGAAGGCCATGAGCGCGGCGACGTCGTCGACCGTGCCCACGCGACCGACGAGGCCGGCGGCGGCCATGTCGGCGCGCCGCTCGTCGTCGAGGGGGCCGCCCATGATGTCGGTGTCGACGGGCCCGGGGCTGACGCAGTTGGCCGTGACGCCGAGGGGGCTCAGCTCACGCGCGACCGCGCGCATGAGGCTGACGACGGCGCCCTTGGAGGCGCTGTAGGCGGACTTCGAGAAGGTGCCGCCGCCGCGCTGCGCGGACACCGAGGAGATCGACACGACGCGCCCCAGGCCGCGGTCGGCCATCCCGCGGCCGAAGCGCTGGGTGGCGAGGAAGACGCCGCGGGCGTTGACCGCCATGACGCGGTCCCACTCCTGCGGCGTCGTGTCGAAGAAGGCCGTCGGGGAGCTGATCCCGGCGATGTTGGCCAGGCCGACGACCGGGGGCAGCTCGGCCTCGACGCGGGCGGCCGCGGCGTCCACGGAGGCGGGGTCGGAGACGTCGACGCCCACGCCGAGGGCGCGACCTCCCGCCTCGGTGATGCCGGCCGCGACGTCGGCGACGGCCTCCTCGTCGAGGTCCATGACGGCGACCGCCCAGCCCTCGCGCGCGAGGCGGGCGGCCAGCGCGCGGCCGATGCCGCGGGGCGAGCCCGCGCCCGTGACGACGGCGGTGCGCTGGTCGGGGAAGGGCGGGGTGCTCACGGGGGCCTCCTGCTGCTCGGTGCTGCGTCGTCGGCTGCGTCGTCGGCGTGCGGCGTCACGGGGAGGCGGACGTGCGCCCCCGGGCGACGCCGGCGTCGTCCTGGGTGCCCCGGGCGGTCTCTCGGGTGGCCCCGGGGTGCCGCAGACGGTAGGCATCGCGCACGCACCGGGCATCCCGGCGCACGGGCGGGGGCGACGGCGCACCCGTCGGGACGACGACGTCCACCAGGAGGCCGCTCGTGGACCTGCAGCTGCTCCTCGCCCTCGTGCTCGGCATCGCGACGATCGTCGTGCTCGTCCTGCGGACGCGGCTCGACGCCTTCGTGGCGCTGCTCGTGGCCGCCCTCCTCACCGGCACCGTCGCGGGCTCGGCGCCGACGGACACCCTCGACTCGATCGTCGCCGGCTTCGGCAGCACGCTCGGGTCCATCGGGATCGTCATCGGTCTCGGCGTCGCGGTCGGCAAGATCCTGGAGGTCTCGGGCGCGGCGGACGCGCTCGCGAAGGCCTTCGTCCGGGCCCTCGGCCGCGGACGCGAGCCCTGGGCCATGGGCGGCACGGGGGCGCTCGTCTCCATCCCCGTCTTCTGCGACTCCGGCTACGTGATCATGAACCCGCTGGCGCGCTCGATCGCCCGGCGCCGCCGCGGCGGCTACGTGACCCTGGCCCTCGCGCTCGGGTGCGGCATGACGCTGACCCACCACCTCGTGCCGCCGACACCGGGCCCCCTCGCCGTCGCGGGCATCGTCGGCGCGGACCTCGGCGGCTTCATCCTCGTCGGCCTCGTCTTCACGCTCGTCCTGCTGCCCGTCGTCGTCGCGTACGCGCGGTGGGTCGGCCCGCGGCTCGAGGGCCGCGTGACCTCGGAGGTGCGCGAGGCCGTCTACGGACGGGCTGCCGGTGCCGGCGCGGGCGCGGGCACCGCGGTGCTCGAGGAGGACCAGCCGAGGGGCGCGGCGAGCGACCGACGCGGGGGCGAGCGGGACGACGCGGCGGCGGAGGAGGACCCCGCCGCCGCGCTCGGCGAGCCGCCCGCCGGCGCCGGGCCGCACCGCGTAGGCACGCTGCGCGCCTTCCTGCCGCTGCTCGTGCCGCTGGCCCTCATCGTCGCCAACACCGTGGCCACCGCCGTCGACCGCAACGCGCAGGGCGTGCTCTCGGGCGACGAGGGGTACGACCCGTCCGGCCCGGTCGCGGTCCTCGCCTTCCTCGGCAACCCGGTGGTGGCGCTCATCATCGGCGTGGTCATCGCCGTCTACGGGCTGCTGCCGCGGTGGACGACGCGCGACCAGGTGAGCGGCTGGCTCGCCCAGGCCGCGGCCTCGGCCGGGCTCATCATCCTCATCACCGGCGCGGGCGGCGCGCTCGGCCAGGTGCTGCGGGACTCGGGCGTCGGCCAGGAGCTCGCGGACGCCGTCGCCTCGCTCGCCCTGCCCGGGGTGCTCGTGCCCTTCCTCATCGCGACGCTCGTCCGACTGGCGCAGGGCTCCGGCACCGTCGCGATGATCACCGCGGCCTCGGTCTCGGCCCCGCTCGTCGACGACCTCGGGCTCGCGCCCCTGGCCGCCGCGCTCGCCTGCTGCGCGGGCTCGATGGTGCTCAGCTACTTCAACGACTCCTACTTCTGGGTCGTCACGCGCTTCACCGGCCTCGAGGGCACGGCGGCGCTGCAGGGATGGTCCGGCATCACGACGGCGGTGTGGGCCGGCTCCATCCCTCTGGTGCTCGTCGCGGGCGCCGTCCTCTGACGTCCCGGGGGCGGCAGCCTCCGGCCCTCCTCCGGTGACGAGGGCCGGAGGGAGCGCTCACCAGCGGTAGTCGAGGAACTTGCCGTCGAAGGTGACGACGACGCGGTCGCCGTCCGGGTGGGCCCGCCGGGCGATGTCGACCTTGAAGTTGATGGCGCTCATGATGCCGTCGCCGAACTCCTCGTGGATGAGCTCCTTCAGCGCCGGGCCGTAGACGGCCAGCGCCTCGGAGAAGCGGTAGATGGTCGGGTCCTGCAGCAGCTCGGGGTCGATGCTGCGCGCCGGCTGCTGCTGCAGCGCCTCGGCCACCGCGTCCTCGAGCCCGAGGAGGGCGCAGGCGGTCTCGGCCTGCTCGGCGCTCATGGGGTGCTGCCCGAGCAGCGCCGCCGTCGTCCGCACCAGGGGGGCGTCGAGGGCCTGGGCGATGGCGGCCCAGGTGAGGCCCTGCCGCACGCGGGCGGTGCGCACGAGCGCCGCGGCGTCGCGCCGGCTCATGAGCGGGGTGGTGGTCGGGGCGGTCGTCGTCGTGGTCACGGGTGCTCCTGTCGTCGTCCGGGGAGAGGCGGTGGTCGTCGCGGCTGCAGGACGCGGCGCTGCTCAGCGGGTGCCGGCGGCAGCCGGGACCGGGGCCTCGCTCGTGGGCGCGGCGACGGCCGCCTTCGCGGCCTGGCCGGCCTCGGCGAGCTGCGCCTCGGCCAGCCCCGTCTCCGCCCGCTCCGCTTCGGCCACCTGCTGGGCGCGGCGGCTCGTGCGGGTGCGCCCGTGGGTGGCGTAGAGCGTCAGCCCGACGAAGGTGAGGCCGCCGACGAGGTTGCCGAGGACCGTGGGGATCTCGTTCCAGACGAGGTAGTCGCCGAGCGAGAAGTCACCGCCGAGCAGCAGGCCCGAGGGGAAGAGGAACATGTTGACGATCGAGTGCTCGAAGCCCATGTAGAAGAACAGCAGGATGGGCATCCACATCGCGATGACCTTGCCCGAGACGCTCGTCGACATCATGGCCGCGACGACGCCGGTGGAGACCATCCAGTTGCACAGCACGGCGCGGATGAAGAGCGTCAGCATGCCGGCGCCGCCGAACTCCGCGTAGCCGACGGTGCGCGACTCGCCGATCTCCCCGAGCCGCTGCCCGACCTCGTCCGGCTCGACGGCGAAGCCCGTCGTGACGATGACGCCCATCATGAGCGCCACCGTGACGGCGCCCCCGAGGTTGCCGAGGAAGACGAGCCCCCAGTTCCGCAGCATCGAGCGGACGGTGACGCCGCGGCGCTTGTCCAGCAGCGCCAGCGGGACGAGCGTGAAGACGCCGGTGAGCAGGTCGAACCCCATGAGGTAGAGCAGCGAGAAGCCCACGGGGAACAGCAGGGCCCCGATGACGGCCTGCCCCGTCTGCACCGTGACCGTGACGGCGAAGGCGGCCGCGAGGGCGAGGATCGCCCCGGCCATGTACGCGCGGATGAGGGTGTCCCGCGTGCTCATGAGGACCTTGGCGTGCCCGGCGTCCACCATCTTGGTGACGAAGTCGGGCGGGCTGACGTAGGACATCGGGGCCTCCTGGGGGTCCGCGTGCGGGGGTCCGGCGAGCGCGTGCCCCGACCATCGGGGCACGGCCCGCGCCCGTGGTTTCGCCCCCGTTACGCCCAGCGCTCCATGACCTCACGGCCGTCCGCGCGCGCTGAGAGGCGCTGAGAGGCGTCGGAGCACGCTCGGTCATGGGCGGCACCGGCCGTCACCGAGCACGGGGAGGGGCCCGCGCGGGAGGGCGCATGCTGGAGCCCATGGGGGAGCACGAGGTCGGTGGGACGGGAGCCGAGCCCGGAGGGGCCGCAGCGGGTGGTGCCGGAGCGAGCGGGACCGGAGCGAGCGGGGCCGGAGCGGGCGGGGCCGGAGCGGGCGGCCGCGGTCCTCGGCGGGCGGGGCGCCGCACGGCGGCGGCGCCGCCCGAGCTGACCGCCCGCACGGCCGCCTCGCGGGCCCGCGTCGACGCCCTCTGCCGCGACGCCGTCGCCGCGCTGACGGCGGCCGCCGTGCCGCACGACGTCACGCACCTGGCCCGGCGCCGCCGGCTGCTGCGCGACGACGCGCTCGTCGTCGTCGGGACGGGCTGGGACCTCGGCCGCTACGTGCTGTGGCCCGACGCGACGCTGCGGGCGGCGGGGGACCGCCTCGGGTGGGTCGACGAGGCCACGGGCGCCGTCCGGCTG
>NZ_JABEMA010000100.1 GCF_013004605.1 Pseudokineococcus marinus | reverse complement strand
GAGCCTGCGGCGCGCCGGCGTGGGCAGCCAGCCGGCCAGCGGCGTCCGCACCCGGCCGACGACGACCTTGAGCGCCTCGAGCACCGCGCGGACGAGGCGCTCGCCGTCCTCGGCGACGTCGGCGCCGAACAGGGTGCGCCCCACGACCTCCAGCGTCGCCTGCAGGGCCCCGGCGTCGACGTCGACGACGCCCCCTCCGGCCGGCCACGTGGCGCGCATCCGCGCGGCGGCGGCCACCGACTGCTCGGCCACGGCGGTGAGCCCGCCGGGGTGGAAGGCGGGCTGGGCGGTGCGGCGCCGCTCGCGCCACACCTCGCCGTCGCTCGTGAGCAGGCCCGAGCCGGTGACGGCGGACAGCGCGCCGTACTGGGCCGTCCTCTTCGACCAGCCG
Source organism: Pseudokineococcus marinus (assembly GCF_013004605.1). Taxonomy (GTDB): domain Bacteria; phylum Actinomycetota; class Actinomycetes; order Actinomycetales; family Quadrisphaeraceae; genus Pseudokineococcus; species Pseudokineococcus marinus. The sequence goes on along the minus strand of NZ_JABEMA010000100.1, from coordinate 10,266 downwards.
CGGTGGTTGTCGACGAGCACGCGTCGGGCCGCCGCGGGCGAGCTGACGAGGACGACGGGCAGCCGCGGCATCGGGAAGGCGACGAGGTCGCCCCAGCGCGCCTGCACCGACGCGAGGAAGGCCAGGGGGTCGGCGCGGATCCGCGGGACCGCGGCGACCATGTGCCACGGCAGCGGGCCGTCGGCCTCCACGGGCGTGTAGCGGGCGTTCCTCCGCGGCGCCGCGGGCGGCGCCACCGGTGGCGGGGCGGGCGCGGCGCTCAGAGGTACAGCCCCGTCCGGCCCTGCTCGGACCCGGCCTCGGCGACGGCGTGGAGGTCGCGCTCGCGCAGCAGGAGGTACTCGCGCCCGCCCAGCTCGACCTCGCCGCGGGCCTCGGGGTCGAACAGGACGCGGTCGCCCAGGCGCACCTGGCGGACGTGCTGGCCCACCGCCATGACGACGGCCCACGTGAGCCGCTTGCCGACGGCCGCCGTGGCGGGGATGACGATGCCGGCGCTCGACCGCCGCTCCCCGCCGGCCTCAGCCGTCGAGACGAGCACGCGGTCGTGCAGCATCCGCAGCCCGAGCTCGCCCGGACCGGGACGGCCCGGGGCGGGCGCCGCAGGCGTGCGCTCGGTGGTGCTGTGCGCTGGGGTGTCCGCTGGGTTCACCCCACGACGCTACCGGCGTCCGTCGACGGCACCCGCCCTCCCCCGAGCCGCGCGGGCTCCGGACGTGCGTGAGCCCCGCCGCCCGGAGGGGTGGCGGGGCTCACGGTGCTGGCGCGAGGGAGCCGTGACGCGGTGGCGGCGCTCAGGAGCGCTTGCGGCCCCGCTCGGCGGCCTTCTCGACCTCGCGGCGGCCGCGGCGCTTGCGCCGGCGCGCGCCGCGCAGGGCGAGCAGCGCGACGAGGCCGGCGACACCCGCGCCGATGGCGGCGATGCGCTCGGTGCGGGGCTGGCCCTCGGGGGTGAGGACAGCGCCCCGGGCCTTCTCCTTGACGTCCGCCACCGTGCGCTGGGCGACGTTCTTGGGCGCCACGCGGTCCTTGAGCGCGGCGACGCTCGAGGCGAGCTGGTTCTGCTGGGCCCGGCTGAGCTTCTCCAGCTCCGCCGGGTCGGAGGGCAGCGGCGCGGTGCGCTGCCCCTGCTGCTGGGCCTGCCCGGTGGGCGTGCTCATGGGTCCTCCTGGAGGGGTGCTGGCATCGGTGCGTGCGGTGGCGCGCGGCACCGCGGGCGCCGTGCAGATCTCGGCGGCGACGCTATCGCGGGGACCCGCGAGCGGCAGGTCAGGACGAGAGGTGCGCGACGGGCGCGCGGACCGCGACGTCACCGGCGCTGGCTAGCCTCCGCCCCATGAGCGAGCCCACCACGGGCGCGGAGCCCGCCGACGCGGCCCCCGGCCCCACTCCCCCGCCGGTCTCGGCGACGACCCCCGCCCCCACGACGACCTCGACGGGGCGGCGCCTGCAGGAGGGCGACGTCGCCCCCGCGTTCACGCTGCCGACGGCCGGTGGCGGCGAGGTGTCCCTGGCCTCCTACGCCGGCCGGTCCGTCGTCGTGTACTTCTACCCCTCCGCCATGACGCCGGGCTGCACGACGCAGGCCGTCGACTTCCGCGACAGCCTCGAGGAGCTGCGCGGGGCGGGCTTCGACGTCGTCGGCGTCTCCCCCGACGCGCCGGAGCGGCTGGTCCGCTTCGCCGAGAAGGAGGGCCTGACCTTCCCGCTGGCCTCCGACGTCGACCACGCCGTCCTCGAGGCCTACGGCGCCTGGGGCGAGAAGTCGACCTACGGGCGCCTGTCCCTCGGCGTCATCCGCTCGACCGTCGTCGTCGGGCCCGACGGCAGGGTCGTCCACGCCTCGTACGGCGTGAAGGCCAAGGACCACGTGGCGCGCCTGCGACGGGCCCTCGGCGTGGACGCCTGACGCCGTAGGCTCGCCGCCGCTCCTCCGCCCGTGCCCTGCCGTGCTACAGGCGCGGGGGCAGGGCGGGCGGACGTGGTGGAACTGGCAGACACGCGAGGTTTAGGTCCTCGTGCCCCGGGAGGGGTGTGCGGGTTCGACCCCCGCCGTCCGCACCGAGCGCAGCAGGAGGCGCCGCCCCGAGGGGCGGCGCCTCCTGCTGCTCGACGGTGCCGGTCGTGCCGTGCTCGTCGTGCGGGTGGTGCTGACGGGTCAGATCACATCGCCGGCGGCATGAGGACCGCGTCGATGAGGTAGACGGTCGCGTTGGCGGTCTGGACCCCGCCGCAGACGACCGACGCCGGGTTGTCGCTGTCGGCGTTGACCATGATCTCGTCGCCGCTGCCGCTGACGGACAGCTGCTCGCCGAGGAGGGTGTCGTAGTCGCCGTCGGGCGACTGCGGGTCCACGGGCGTCGTGACGACGTGGTAGGTGAGCACGTCGGTGAGGGTCTGCGCGCCCTCGGGCGAGCTGAGCGTGTCGAGCGTGGCCTGGTCGAGGGCCGCGAAGGCCTCGTCGACCGGCGCGAAGACGGTGATGTCCTCGGCGCCGTTGAGGCTGTCGACGAGGTCCACGTCGGGGTTGAGCTGGCCGGAGACGGCCGCCGTGAGCTGGGTCAGCAGCGGGTTGTTGCTCGCCGCCGTGGCCACCGGGTCCTGGGCCATGCCGTCGACGGAGCCGGCGCCGTCGGGGTTGGCCTCGGCGTAGTCCGCGCAGCCCGGGCCGACGAGCATCGAGGCCATGTCCGTGCCCCCGGTCATCTCGTCGGTGGGGGTCGCCATGTCCTCGCCCATGTCCTCGGTCGGGCTGGCCATCGGCGACTCCATGGACGAGTCGGGCGTGGTGTCGGCCGTGCCGCCCGCGGGCTCCTCGCCGCCGCAGGCGGAGAGCGTGAGGACGAAGGCGGCGGCGCCGGCGGCGACGAGGCTGGTGGAGCGCTTCATGGGAGGTCCTTCTCTCGGTGGTCGTCCGTGGTGCTGTCGTGGGGTCTTCGGTCACCGGGCCGCCGGCGGATTGGCCTGCGCCGCATCGTGACCCGCTCGTGACGCGCGCGGCGGAGGCGGGGCACTGTGCGGCACAACGGGTCTCCGCGCATCTCGAGAGGGCCCGCGCCGCCTGCGCCCACCCGACCGGGTCAGTCGTCGGACGTGCCGGTCACGGTGATCGAGTGCCAGCCGGATGCGCCGTCCGGGATGGGTGGCACCCGCTCCTGCACCTGGGTCGCGCCCGTCTCGTCCGTCGCCCGGACGGTCAGGGTGTGCGACCCCTCGGGCAGGTCGTAGGGGAAGCGCCACTGCACCCACGTCTGGTCGTTGTAGGCGGCGGCGAGCTCGGCCTCCTGCCACTCCCCGTCGTCGAGCCGCAGCTCGACGCGCGCGACGCCGCGGCCCTGCGCCCACGCCGTCCCGGCGGCCACGGCCTGCCCGACCGGCCGGCGCGAGAGCGGCTCCGGCACCTCGATGCGGCTCTGCGTCTTGATCGGCCCTCGCTCGGCCCAGCCGCGGTCGGTCCAGTACGCCGTCGCCCGGTCGTAGCGGGTGACCTCGAGGTCCACGACCCACTTGGTCGCCGAGACGAAGCCGTAGAGGCCGGGGACGACCATGCGGACGGGGAAGCCGTGCTCCGTGGGCAGCGGCTCGCCGTTCATGGCGACCGCGAGGATCGCGTCCACGTCGTCGTCGACGAGCGCCTCGAGCGGCGTGGACGCCGTCCAGCCGTCGACGCTCGTCGAGAGCACCATGTCCGCGTCCGCGGTCGGACGGGCGCGCGCCAGCAGCTCGCGGACCGGCAGGCCCAGCCAGCGGGCGTTGCTGATGAGGTCGCCGCCGACCTCGTTCGAGACGCACGTGAGCGTGACCCAGGTCTCGAGCAGCTCCGAGTCGAGCAGCTCCGCGAAGTCGATCTCGACCTCCTCCTCGACCATGCCGTGCACGCGCAGCGTCCACGTCGAGGGGTCCACGCGCGGCACCGTCAGCGCGGTGTCGATGCGGTAGAAGTCCGGGTTGGGGGTCTGCCACGGGACGACGCCGTCCACCCCGACGTCCACGCCCTCCGGCACCGGCGGAGCGGTCACGGCCGGGGCGGGCAGGCGCAGGGCCGAGCGCACGGAGGCGACGCCGCGGCTCGCCGCCCCGAGGGCGCGGCCGCCGACGAACGACAGGACGGCGAGCCCCCCCGTCGCGCCGGCGGCGACGAGGAACCCCCGTCGCGAGGTCCCGTCGTCCTGGGCCGCACCCCGGCGCGGCAGGCGGTCGAGGAGCCAGTGCAGCGCGAGGAGGCCGCCGACCGCGCCGACGAGGCTGGGCAGCGGTGAGAGGGTCACCGCGTCCGGGCGGCTGGCCGCCGCCACGGCGCCGACGACGCCGAGGGCGATGACCAGGACGTCGCCGAGGACGCGCCGGCGGCGCCCGAGCACGCCGGCGAGCGAGGCGAGGACGACGAGCACGAGGCCGATGCCGACGAGCAGGGCCAGCTTGTCGTTGGTGCCGAACGTGGAGATGGCGAAGTCCTTGAGCCACCCGGGCGTGAGGTCGACGAAGGCGTCCCCCACCGCGAGGACGGGGGCCGCCGAGGGAGCGACCACCGCCGCGACGACCTCGGCCACGCCGAGCGTCAGCGCCGCCGCGAGCAGGCCCGCCAGCGCCGCGAGGGCCGTGGTCCCGCGGCGTCGGGGCCGGCGGCCGGCGTCACCGGGCCGGGGGACGGGCTGGGGAGGGGCGCTGGTGGTCATGTCCCATGTTCGGCCCCGCCGCCCGGTCGGATGCCACCCGGGCGCCTCGTCAGCCCAGCAGCGCGGGCATCTCCTGCGCCAGGACGCCGAAGGCCCGGGCGCGGTGGGAGACGGCGTTCTTCTCCTGCGCGCTCATCTCCCCCAGCGTGCGCGTCTCCCCCTCGGGCACCACGGCCGGGTCGTAGCCGAAGCCGCCCGCCCCCCGCGGCGCCCGCGCGAGGACGCCCCCGAGCCGCCCGTGGTGGACGACCTCGCCCCCGCCCGGGAGCACGAGCGCGGCCGCGCAGACGAACGCCGCGCCGCGCTCGGCGTCGGGGACGTCGGCCAGCTGGGCGAGGAGGAGGGCGAGGTTGGCCGCGTCGTCGCCGTGGCGGCCGGCCCAGCGGGCGCTGAAGACGCCCGGCGCGCCCCCGAGGACGTCGACGCAGAGGCCGGAGTCGTCGGCCAGCGCGGGCAGCCCGGTGGCCGCGCACGCGGCGCGGGCCTTGAGCAGCGCGTTGGCGGCGAAGGTGGTGCCGCTCTCGACGACGTCGGGGACGGCCGGCAGCCCGGGCCCGTCGAGGGGCAGCAGCTCGAGCGCGGGCAGCGGGCCCGCGAGGAGCACCGCGATCTCCTCGACCTTGTGGGCGTTGCGCGTGGCCAGCACCGCCCGCACCGGGGTCACGCCGCGCCGCCCGCGGCCCCGCCGTCGAGGTCGGCGGCCGTGACCGTGGTGCCCGGCGCCGCCGCGAGCGCCGCCTGCTGGAGGCGCGCGAGGGTGGCGCACCCGCCGAGGGCCAGCTCGAGCAGGGCGTCGAGCTCGGCCCGGTCGAACGGCGCTCCCTCGGCGGTGCCCTGGACCTCGACGAACCGCCCGTCGCCCGTGGCGACGACGTTCATGTCCGTGTCGGCGGCGGAGTCCTCGACGTAGTCGAGGTCGAGCACGGGGTGGCCGTCGCTGACGCCGACGCTCACGGCGGAGACGCTGCCGCGCAGCGGGTCCCGCTTCACCAGGCCCTCGCCGCGGGCCCACTGGACGGCCTCGGCCAGCGCCGTCCAGGCGCCCGTGACGGCCGCGGTGCGGGTGCCGCCGTCGGCCTGGAGGACGTCGCAGTCGAGGACGAGGGTGTTCTCCCCCAGCGCCCTCGTGTCGACGACCGCGCGCAGCGCCCGGCCGACGAGCCGGGAGATCTCGTGCGTGCGCCCACCGACCTTGCCGCGCACCGACTCCCGGTCGCTGCGGCTGTTCGTGGCCCGCGGGAGCATGGCGTACTCCGCGGTCACCCAGCCCTGCCCGGAGCCCTTGCGCCAGCGGGGCACGCCCTCGGTGAGGGAGGCCGTGCACAGCACCCGGGTCTGGCCGAACTCGACGAGGACGCTGCCCTCACCGGCCTGCTGCCAGCGCCGGGTGAGGCGGACGGGGCGCAGCGCGTCGGGCGCGCGGCCGTCGTGGCGGGCGGGCTGGCCGGTGGGGCTCGTCATGGGTCCAGACAGTACGCAGGGCCCTGCGCGCGGGGGCCGACCTCCCCGGCGGCCTCTCCGCGTGCCCGGCCCGCCGCTCACCGCCGGGGCGGATGTCCCACGTCGACGACGAGCCCGGGGGTCGCGAGCGCCACCGGGCCGGTGTAGCCGGCCCCGCCGGCCTCCCCGAGGGTGCGCGCGGGGTCGTTCCAGGGCGGCAGGTGCGTGAGCAGCAGGGACCGCGCCCCGGCGTCGCGCGCCACCTCGGCGGCCCGTCGCCCCGTGAGGTGGACGCCGCGCTGGGCGTCGCGGCCCTCGTGGAAGGCGGCCTCGGCGAGGAGCAGGTCGGCGTCACGGGCGAGGTCGACCACGGCGGGGCAGGCGTCGGTGTCCCCCGTGTACGTGAGGACGGCGCCGGTGGCGCGCTCGCGCAGGCGGATCCCGTAGGCCTCGACCGGGTGGTCGACCCGGTCGACGAGCACGTCCCACGGGCCGAGGGCGAGGGGCGTCCGCGCCCGCCACGCGCGGACGGCGAAGCTGGCGGCCAGCTCCGGGGCGGACCCGGGGCCGTAGGCGGCCGCGAGGTGCTCGGCCGTGCCCGCGGGCCCGAGCACCGGCAGCGGCTCGGGGCGCCCGGCGGGGCGCTCGCGCAGCGCCGGGTCGTAGGTGCGCGCGACGTGCAGCCCGCAGAGGTCGAGGCAGTGGTCGGCGTGGAGGTGGGAGAGCAGGACGGCGTCGAGCGCGTGGAGGTCCACGAGGCGCTGCAGCGGGCCGAGGGCCCCGCTCCCCAGGTCGAGGAGCACCCGCCACCGGCGCCCCGGCCCGTCGTCCGCCTCGAGGAGGTAGCAGGAGGCGGCGCCGCCGGGCCCGGGCAGGGAGCCGGAGCAGCCGACGACCGTCAGGCGCACGGGGGGGCGCCGCTCACGCCCTCACCGGTCCGCGCCGGTGGTGAGGAGCCCGGCGCTCTCCGCGAGGGCCACCTCGGGGCCGAGGAAGCGCCGGGCCAGGGCGGTGAAGGCGTCCGGGTCCCCGGTGGTGAGGAAGCGGTGCTCCGGCGACGGGCTCCCCGGGGGCCGCTCGAGGCCGTTCTCGACGAGCGCGCGGTAGACCTCCTGGGCCGTCTCCTCGGCGCTGCTGACGAGGCTGACGGCGGGGCCCATGACGAGCGACAGGACGCCGGTGAGCAGCGGGTAGTGGGTGCACCCGAGGACGAGGACGTCGACGCCCGCCTCCTGCAGGGGCGCGAGCGCGCGCCGGGCCTCGGCCATGAGCTCGGGCCCGGTGGTGACGCCCGCCTCGACGAACTCGACGAAGCGCGGCACGGCCCGGGTCGTCACCTGCAGGAGGGGCGCCGCGGCGAAGGCGTCCTCGTAGGCGCGCGAGGTCGCCGTCGCCTGCGTGCAGATGACGCCGACGCGGCCCGACCGCGTGACCGCGGACGCCCGGCGCACGGCCGGGCGGATGACCTCGACGACGGGGACGTCGTAGCGCTCCCGCGCGTCGTGGAGCACGGCGGCGCTGGCCGAGTTGCAGGCGATGACGAGGAGCTTGACCCCGCGGTCGACCATCTCGTCGAGGCACTCCAGGGCGTACTGCCGCACCTCGGCGATCCGCCGCGGGCCGTACGGCTGGCGCGCGGTGTCGCCGACGTAGAGCACGGGCTCGTCGGGCAGCTGGTCGAGCACGGCCCGGGCGACCGTGAGGCCGCCGAACCCGGAGTCGAAGATGCCGATCGGGTCGTCCGCCACGGGGGCAGGGTAGGCCGGGCCGCCGACGTCGCGCCCGGGCCGCGCCGGGGCGCCGGGGCGGACGACGGCCGGTTGCCCGCGGGTGACGCCGGGCGGCCGTCAGCGCCGGGGCGGTCCTCCGGCGGCCGGCAGGTCGCGCAGCAGCACCTCGGCCAGGCCCTCCTGCAGCCAGGTGAGGAAGTCGTAGATGCTCGCCGTCCACGACGTCGGGTCGTCCTCGTCGGCCTCGGCGGCCCGCAGCGCGACGAGCGCGGCGTCGTCGTCGGTCTCCAGGCCGAGGCGCTGGGCGAGCACGAGCCGCAGGTCGGTGAGGGCGGTCACCCAGGCCCGCGCCTCGTCGTCGGTGAGCAGGAGCGGCGCCGGGCGTCGCAGCGTGGCGGCCGTCGTCAGCAGCGCGGCGCGCTTGCGGTCGGCCAGCCCCTCCTGCGTGAAGCGGCGGAACTCCGCGGCGGCCTCGTCGTCGTCCCGGCTGGCGGCCGGCAGGAGGCGGGCGAGCGCCGGGTCCTCGGGGGCGTCGGCGGGTGCCGCGTCGAGCTGGCGGGCCAGGGCGTCCAGGGGGTCCTCTCCGTCACGCGCGGCCTCGGCCCCGGTCTCTCCGGCGGCGCCGTCGAGCAGCCGCGCCACGTCCTCGAGGAGGCCGGCGACGAGCTCGGCCTCCTGGGGCTCGAAGCCCGCGGTGATGCCCTTGCGGGTGCGGCGGAAGCGGCGGGCCACGGGTCCTCCTTCGTCCTCCTCGGAGTGTCCGAGGAGGGTCAGCTGTCGTGCGAGAAGGTCGCCCAGAGCCCGAAGCCGTGCATCGCCTCGACGTCGCGCTCCATCTCCTCCAGCGAGCCCGACGACACGACCGCGCGGCCCTCGTCGTGGACGTCGCGCATGAGGCGCTCGGCCTTGGCGCGCGAGTAGCCGAAGTAGCTCTGGAACACGTAGGTCACGTAGGACATGAGGTTGACCGGGTCGTTCCACACGATGGTCACCCAGGGCCGCTCGGTGCTCGGCGCCTCGGCGGCGACGACCTCCTCGGCCTCGGCGGGCGCCGCCGTCGCCACCACCGCTGACGCGCCGAGGACGCCCCGGGACGACGGCGGGCGGGCGGCGGGCGCCGGTGCCGGCCTGGTGGTCGCGCTCACGGGGCCACCCTAGGACGGCGGGTCGGGGGGCTACGGTCGCCCGCGTGGGCACCTCGGCGCTGCTGACCGACCGCTACGAGCTGACGATGCTGCAGGCCGCGCTGGCCGACGGCACCGCTCACCGGAGGTGCGTCTTCGAGGTCTTCGCCCGCCGGCTGCCCCACGGGCGCCGCTACGGCGTCGTGGCGGGCACCGGGCGCCTGCTCGAGGTGCTGCCCGACCTGCGCTTCTCCGACGACGACCTCGCCTGGCTCGAGCGCGAGGGGGTCGTCGACGCCCGGACGGTCGAGCACCTGGCGTCGTGGCGCTTCCGCGGCGACGTCGAGGGCTACCCCGAGGGCGAGGTCTACCTGCCCGGCTCCCCCCTGCTGACGGTGCGGGGCACCTTCGCGGAGGCGGTCGTCCTCGAGACCCTCGTCCTGTCCGTGCTCAACCACGACAGCGCCGTCGCGTCGGCGGCCTCGCGCATGACGGCCGCCGCCGACGGCCGCCCCTGCCTGGAGATGGGCTCCCGGCGCACGCACGAGGAGGCGGCCGTGGCGGCCGCCCGGGCGGCGGCGGTCGCGGGCTTCTCCGGCACGTCGAACCTCGCGGCGGGCCGCCGCTACGGCCTGCCGACCATCGGCACGTCGGCGCACGCCTTCACGCTGCTGCACGACGACGAGGACGCCGCCTTCGCCGCCCAGGTGGCCGCCCTCGGCCCGTCGACGACGCTGCTCGTGGACACGTACGACGTCGCCGCCGCCGTCGAGCGCGCGGTGGCCCTCGCCGGCCCGGGGCTCGGCGCCGTCCGGCTCGACTCGGGCGACCTCGCCGAGCTGGCCCACGACGTCCGCCGCCGCCTCGACGGGCTCGGCGCGACCCGGACGAAGATCACCGTGACGAGCGACCTCGACGAGCACGCCATCGCCGCCCTCGCCGCCGCGCCGGTCGACAGCTACGGCGTCGGCACGAGCCTGGTCACCGGCAGCGGCCAGCCGACGGCCGGTCTCGTCTACAAGATGGTCGCCCGCGAGGGCCGCGACGGGCGCCTCCAGGGCGTGGCGAAGGCGAGCCAGCACAAGCAGGGCGTCGCCGGGGCGAAGCGCGCGTGGCGCGAGCTCTCCTCCGGGGTGGCGAGCGCGGAGGTGCTCGTGGTCGAAGACGCCGACGGGGTCGCCGCCCCGGTGCCGGGGGCCCGCCCGCTGCAGGTGCCGCTGGTCGAGGGCGGGCGCGTCGTCGCGGAGGGGGCCACCGGCGCCGAGGGCGTCCGCGCGGCGGCCCACCGGCACGACG
>NZ_JABEMA010000010.1 GCF_013004605.1 Pseudokineococcus marinus | reverse complement strand
TCCAACCGCGACGACCAGCCCGATGCCACCGAGGCTGCTGCACCGGCCGAGGTGACCAACGGCACGCCGGCGCCCGCGACCACGGAGCGACAGAGTCTCGGAGTGCCGGACTCACAGACTCCCGGGGTGCCGAAGTACCTCCAGCTGGTGCGCCGCGAGGCCCGGATGCACTCCGGCCAGGTCTCCGAGCTCGCCAACCTCACCCGCGCCCTCAACGAAGCCCGCCGCCGCGGCGGCCGCAGCGGCGTGGGAGAGCGGATCACCGACAACACCCTCGTCCGCGTCGCCGTCGACCTCCTCCTGCAAGACCCCCAGCGCCTACGCGGCACCACCGAAGACGAGCTGCGCGCCAGCGTCGGCCTCCCACCCCTGGGGCAGGACACCCAGGACCAGCGGTGAGCACCACCCGCCCCACCCCGGCGGACCTGCGCGAGCTGGCGGCGGCCGCCGACGACCTCGCCACCCGCATCCGCGCCGTACAGGCCGCGCTGCGCGCCGAGGACTCCGGCGCCCGGTCCCGGGCCGGCTTCCGCCTCGACGAGGCCGCCGGCCAAGCCCGGCAGGTCTCGGCCGCGCTCGAGGACACCGCCGGTGAGCTCGCCCGGATCGCCGCGACCCCCGACCTGGCCTGCGGAATCGAGTGGGGCGTGTGCCCCCTGCACGGAGACACCATCACCACCAGCGGCGGACGGTCCTGGTGCACCGCCACCGGATGCACACGCACCTGGGGTTACGACCGCCTGTCCACCCCCTGCCCCGAACCGGTCACCCACCGCCTGCGCGACACCGACGGCCAGACCCAGGACGTCTGCAACGGCCACGCCATCGGCGCCCGCGCCCGCATCACCGGCGTCACCGTCGACCCCATCACCTGACCACGCCGGCGCCCCTGTGGGCGCTGGCGGGCGAGTCGAACGCGCGTGCGAACCTGGCGGGCGTGAGCGGGGGATGGGGGACGAGCCGGGCGGCGGAGCAGCGACAGGCCCTGCTCGCCCCCACCGTCGCCGAGGAGCCCGAGGGCGCCCGGCCCTCGGGCGGTGGCGGGTCTTCGACGTCGGGTCCGCGTGGGGGCGGGCGGCGGCACTGCTGGGTGGTCCTCGACGACGTCGCGCCGATGCCCGGGGTCGTGACCAGCTGGGACCGCACCGGCGCCGGGTGGCTGGCCCGGGTCGCCTACGTCGTCGACGACGCCGGCACCGTCGCCACTGGATGGCTGCCCGCCTCCCTGCTGCGCCCCCACGACCCTGCGCCACCGTCGGGGGCCGGCGAGCCCACCGCCTGACCAACGCCCCCGAGGGCGGGAGAGCGGGGGAGTGGGAGGAGGGGTAGTCAGTTCGGGTGGACGAAGCACGGCTCGAGCCCTGGCCACGGCTGCGGCGGGCCCGGCCACGGCCGCCGCGGCGTCTCGTCCGCCACCCCGAGCTGCACCGACCGCCCGCAGACCGCACAGCCCACCAGGTACGGGCGCCCCGCCGCCCGGGCCGCCTTCCCCGCGTCCGCGACCCCCGGGTGAAAGAGGTGCTCATGCGCGGGCGGGGGAGAGGACGGCGCCGGCTCGGTCATGCCCGCGGACCGTAGGAGCCACCACCGACAACCCGCCTAGCACCCATTCCGCGACTCACGACCAGGTCTCGGCCAGGATGGGCGGCATGGCGCAGAAGACCCAGATCATCCTCACCGACGACATCGACGGCGGAGAGGCCACCCAGACGGTGACCTTCGCCTTCCAGGGCACCAGCTACGAGATCGACCTCAACGACGAGCACGCCGCCTTGATCGAAGAGTCCTTCTCCGAGTGGATCACCAACGCCCGCAAGACCACCGGCCGCAGCAGCGCCGCCGGCGGCGCGCCCGCGCGCTCGAGCAGCACCCGCGCGAGCTCGGGACCCAAGCGCACCGACCTCGACGCCGTCCGCGCCTGGGCCCGCGACAACGGCCACACCGTCTCCGACCGCGGCCGCGTCTCCAACAAGATCCTCGAGGCCTACGACGCCCGCTGAGGCCGACTGCGGGGTCCTCTAGGGGCTGTTGATCGGCGCAAAGATCGTCCGGGGGAGTAAGGCGTGGCGCGAATCCGCGGGTGGTACGAGTACGACGACGACGATCTGACCCCGGGAAATAAACGGGAGGGGGGCCTGCACCAGAACCTCTTCGACGCCGAAGGCGTCCTCAAAGCCAACGCGCGCTTCATGCCCGATGCCACCCAGCCCCCCAACTTCGACCCCTACCTGTGGGCCATGTCGTCACCCACAGTGGATGGCGCCGAGGAGACGACGCTGTCGGAGGCCGAGCGCGAGCAGCTGCGCCTCCTCCTCCAGGAAGTCGTGCTGCCACTGCTCATCGTGGCCATCCAGCGCGGCGTGCCTCACGCCCAGCGTCTGTGGCGAGAGAAGGTCCGCCCCGCCGTACGCGCCCGCGTGTCGGCCATCGCGCGACTGCTACCCCGGCGGCGCCCGCGCCTCGGCCGAGGCATGTCCTCGACCGTCCTCCAGGGAACGGTCGTCGAGGTCATGCGCGCCGAGACCGCCAGCGAGACCAAGGTCGAGATGACCGCCGCGGAGGCCGAAGCCCGCCGCCTACTGGCGGTGGCGCTACGGCAGGCCAGCGACGAGCAGTTGAAGCTGCTGACCAGAGCCAGCATCGTCGCCGACGATGACGCCGCCGACATCGCACGCGCTCTCGATCCCTTGCCGACTCATGACGCCGCACCGCTCATGGCTCAGCTGTCCGACCGGCCCGCTGCCCTGACGGCCGACGAGGCGCTCACCGCCATCCACCTACTGCTCGATGCCGACAGATCCGAAGCGCCCCGAAGGGCCGAGTCGCGCTCTCCACGCACACGCGACCCGGAGGGGCGAGGCGGCCGTTAGCGTCGCTCGTTGCTCGACGACGCTACGCAGGCCTACGCCACCGTCCGGCAGGCCGCCGAGCCGTAGGGGCGGCCGCCGCCCAGCTCACCGTGCCCGTCATAGGACTCACGCTCAGCCGTCCCATGCGGGAGCGGGCGTCAGTGCGGGGAGATGCGCAGGCGTGGTTTCGGATCGCTGCCGGCGATGATGACTTCGGTGACCTGGGCGAGAGGGACCCGGGTCGCTTGCGCGAGCTGGTCGAGCGTGGTGCCGTGCTCGCGCAGTAGGTCGGTCGCCGCCTCGAGAAGCGTCGGTGACTCCGGTGGGCCGAGGGGCCCGGGCTCGGGATAGCCCTGACCGGCCAGGGTGATGTTCGCGCGCTTGTAGGCGGTCTCTGATAGGACCCCCAGGGTGCGGGCCCGGTAAATCAATGCACGAAGACTGGTTCCCCAGTGTCGTTTCGCGGCGTGCAATTGCTCCCAGTCGACACGCCTGGGCAGGTCGTCGACGACCTGGTCTGCGGGCATCAAGAACTCTGCCGCAAAGGTCTGCGCCTGGCCTTCGACGACCTTGTTGCCGGCTTCGGCGTCATCGTGGTGCATGACGAGGTGCCCGAGCTCGTGTGCCGCGTCGAAGCGGCTACGGGCCTTATCGTCCTTCATCGGGGAGAGCAGCACCAGCGGCCGAGCGGTCGCCGATGTGGAGAACGCGTCGACGTCGCGGTCCAAAGGGCGCCCGGCGACGTCGGATGGCAGGCGCAGCACGACGACGCCGTGCGCCTCGAGCAGTCGTACGACGTGCGCGACCGGGCCGTCGGGTACCCCGAGGACCGCGCGCGTGCGGGCTGCGGCCTCGGCGATGTCGGTGCGGGTGGGGGAGTCGGGCAGTTCGAGGGCGGGGACGTCCGCGGTGGGCAGGTCGACGTACTGCTCGACCGCGTCGACGACGTCCATGGCGAGCTCGGCGAAGGCCAGCGCCTGGTCCCGTGAGAGCGCCGGGGTCGTCCGCAGGGACCGGAAGTGCGCCGCTGTCGCCGGCAGCGCCGGGACAGGGCGCCCGTGGCGGAAGAAGTCCTCGGGCATGTCGAGGCGGCCGGCGAGGTCGGCCAGCAGCGGAGCGGTGGGACGGATGGCGCCGCGCTCGAGCTGGGTGATGGTCGCCGGCGTGACGTGGATGTCCCGGGCCAGGTGGGCGCGCGGGAGTCGGGCCAGGCGTCGTGCCAGGGCGAGGCGGCCACCGTCGAAGTCGGTGATCGTGCCTTGACGGCGTCGACGTCTGGCGGCCAGCAGGGATGGCGTGTCCTCTCTCATGCTCCTTCGCTCTCACGGGGCTGGGTGCGCGGACGTAGGACCGGCGTGGGTGCAGGCCGGTCGGCGAAGCCGTCGGAAGTACGTGAGGACTCGCGGCGTCGGGAGCCCGGGTCCTGCCCTGCTTCGTCCCACCACAGCGGCTGCACGGCGAACCAGGGGATGTCACCGCTGCTGGGGAAGCCGAGCCACCCTGAGGTGCGGGCGCCGTCCTCGGTGCCGGCCCACACGAGGCTCACCTGGCGCAGGGCGCCGGCGTCACCCAGGGGCCACAATGCGTCCTCGCTCGGCAGCGTCGACGGTCGCCCGTCTTGGTCGGAGGCCTCGGGGCGGTAGGCGAGGCTGTTGGCGTCAGCGGCCGCGAGCCGGTGGACCCCGTCGGCGTGGGACATCGCCGCCCAGTCGGGCACGAGCCCACCGCCGGCCGGGGCCTTGCGCAGCTGCAACTCTACCCCGGCGGCCTTGACGATCAGCGCCCGTTCCACGAAAGACACCGTCACCGCAGTCGTCCCGCTGGCCGGCCCGTGGGAGCCGGGTGCGGGGCGCAGGGCCCGGTAGTGGCGGTGCACCCGCTGGGCGAGATTTTCCGCGCACTGAAGGCCCAGCAGCAGGGGCGTGTCGCCGAGCTCCGGCTCGTGCCGCTCGAGGTTGGTCGACCAGGTCGACCGCGCCAGGGTCGCGACCTGCGTCACGACGCCCACTTCGTGCAGGTCCGCGGCCACCTGCCCGAGGCGCTTCATCGCTGCGCTGTCCCACCTGCTCATGCCGCACAGTCAACCAGATGCCGTGGCTCGACCATGGGTGACCAACAGCCGGACACGCCTAAGCGTGTGTAGATATTTAGCGAACCGCTGACCTGTGGCATCCTCGACGTGGGTCGCCCGACCTATGTCGAGAGGAGGCCGTCATGGCCAAGAACAGCAACAACCGGCACGTGGTCCCGGACCCGAACGGCGGCTGGAACGTCACCCGACCCGGCGGCAGCCGGGCCAGCGCGCACGTCGACACCCAGCAGCAGGGCATCGACCGCGCCCGGCAGATCGTCACCAACCTCGGAGGCGGCGAGGTCCGCATCCACGACCGCCAGGGCCAGATCCGCGACTCCGACACCGTCGGTGGCGGCAACGACCCGCACCCGCCGACCGACCGTCGCTGACCCGCTGACGGTCCACCCCCGCGACCGCCACGAGTACGAGGAGCCTCGAAGCATGGCCAGCAACGCCGACGCGATGACCACCGGTGAGGACCGCTACCGCGACGTCCTCGACCTCCTCCGCGAGGAGGGGATGTTGGCCGTCTTTACCCAGACCGGCGGCGGCAACGCCGCCCTCGAGGCCCGACTCCCCGACGGGCGCACGCTCCTGGTCACCGACGAGGAGGACTCCCTGTCCTGGAACCGCGAAGAGCATCGCGGCTGGGGCGTGGGCATCTACCGCGAGGGCACCGAGTACGACGACGGGCCACTGGCCTTCGAGTCCACCGACGACGGAGCCCCCGCGGCGCTCCTCCCGTTGGTGCGCGCCGTCATCGCCTCGACCACCTGAGCGGCGTGCCGCGGGGCGACGACGGGCAACAGGTCATCGATCCAGGGCCGCCTCGACGGCATCGGCAGCCGCCGCGGCGTCCTCGTGCTCCCAGACCCGAACCACCGTCCAACCTGCGGCCTCGAGGCGGGCGTCGGTGTCCCGGTCACGGGCGACGTTGCCGTCGAGCTTGTTCGCCCACCACTGCGTGTTCCGCTTCGGCCGGGTGCCATGCACCGGGCAGGCATGCCAGAAGCACCCGTCGACGTAGACCGCGACCCGCCGGCGAGGGAAGACGACGTCCGCGCGCCGGCGCATCTTGGGCAACGGGGCACGGTCGACGAAGAACCGCCGGCCCCGACGGTGCAGCTCCCGGCGCAGCGCGACCTCCGGCTTGGTGTCCCGGCGTCCCTGCCGGCGCATCCGCGCCAGCGTCGCCGCGTCCGAGGCCGCCGGTGCCGCAGTAGCACGCACCGAGGGGGAGGGGCCGGCGTCAGTTCTCGACGTCGACGTCACCGAGCCCCTCGGGGTCGCTGGACTCGTCGCTGGCATCGGGGTCGGCCCAGGTGGGGGCAGTGCGGTTGCGTCGCCGGACCTCCTCGTCGACCTGGTCGACGAACTCGGCGAAGGAGCACGTGTACTTCGCCGCAGGCCTGCCGTTGCGGGGGGCTGGCTGCTCGACGTCGAAGAAGCGCACGGCGCCGCGGTCCGGGCCGTCCGGCTCGTAGAGGCCGATGAAGACCCGCTCGAACAAGTCGTAGCGGGTGTCCTCGGCTCCGAGCTCCACCCAGGACTTGTCCGCACCGCCGTACACGGTGCGCCGACCGCGACCTGCTCGCTTGGCCAGCGTCGTCACGTGGTGGGCGAAAGAAGACTTGCCCTTGTCGTTGGAGCTGGTCGGATCGCCGTCCTCGCACGTCGTGTAGGGCTCGAAGAGCACGGCGACCAGCACGCTGTAGGGCTGGCGCTGGTGCAGCACCATGGCCTCGCCACGCAGTTCATGGTCGTTGCGCACGATGTTCTTCGTCCAACGTCCGAGCTCGTTCTTCTTGGGGCTGTAGTCCTGGAAGTTGTACGTCTTGATCGACACGCACACCAGCAGGCCCAGCGTCGGGTCGGTGACCTTAACGTCCAGGCGCTTGCGACCTCGGTCGACGCCGACGCTGGCCTCCTGCCCCTGGCCGGTCGCCGTCGGCGTGACGGCGGGGTAGCGAGGGCGCAGCTCGTCGGCGACGACCTGGGCCAGGTGGTTGGACAGTCGCTGGGCGTAGTTCTTCTTGTCGGCCTGCTGGGCGCGCGGTTCGGGGCGTGGATCGGCGCGATCGAGTGCCGCTCGTAGGGGGTGCTCGTTCAAGACATCACCCGGGAGGGCCAGCCGCCCATGTCGGCCAGGTGCTGCTCGACGTCATCGAGGAAGCCCGGTACGAACCGCAGCGACCCGGTCTGGGCGCGCTTGAGGAATCCGGCCGTCGCCCGCGGCGAGAGGGGCTTGGTGTCCTCGAGGAAGGTCTCAAGGTGCTCGTAGGGAGCCTGCACCGGCCACATCGAGACATCCGCGCGGTGGGCGACGCCGTCCTTGCCGGCCCAGGCGGCGGTCGGCCACGCGTCTCCGGGCTGCAGCGCCCGATCGTGGGTGCCGTCGTAGGGCTGGGGGTCGGCCAGGCGGGAGCCGACCCACTCAGACATCAGCGCCGAGACGGCGTTGCCGACGAGCTTCCACCGGTGCCCCGGGCGCAGCTCGGGGTGGTCCAAGACCGCGCGGGTCCAGTCCGGGTCGAAGCCCTGCAGCCGCTCGGCGTCGGTAATACCCGGCGTCACGATCCGCCGGCCCGCCTCGGCCGTCGGCATCCGCACCGCCGGGGGAGAGGCGATCCCGACCGAGGAGCCGCCCTTGAGGGTCGGGACGGCATCGACGGCCCAGCCCAGCCCCCGCAGGCCCTCGGTCCAGTAGAAGCCGCACGCGTGCTCGGCCGGATCGCCCGTCTCGGGGACGCCGGCGTCCTGACCGAACAGCACCTCGGTGGGGTCCTCGGTCCGCGAGGCCAGCATCAGCACCCGCCACCGGCGCTGCGGGCGCCCGAACGCGCGTGCGTCCACGACCCGATACGCCCAGGAGTACCCCCGGTCCTCGAGTTCGGTCGTCAGGTGCCGCATCGCCTTCCCCCGGTCCAGCTGCAGCATGAACGGGACGTTTTCCAGCAGCAACCACCGGGGCCCCTTCTTGCGGGTCACCAGCCGGAAGACGTGGTCCACCAGCCCGGAGCGGTCACCACCGATGCCGGCCGTGCGCCCGGCCTGGGACAGGTCCTGACAGGGGAACCCAGCCGTCACCAGCTCCGTTCCGGCCGGCAGCGCCCGCAGCTTCGCGACGTCGTCGACGACGTCCCGGCCGGGGAAGCGGTCCTCAAGGACGACCTGGGCGCCGCGGTCGATCTCGCAGAACAGCTCGGTCTCCCAGCCGTGCTCGTGCAGCCCCTGCTCGAGCCCACCGATCCCGGCGAACAACGCCGTCACGCTGCCGCTCACCACGCCTCCTCCACCCCACTGCGTCGGCGGACCGACACCGACCAGACAGCACCTGACCGTACGTGCCCCGTACGACCCCGGGAGGTGGACCGCGCCGGCGTCCCCAGGCAGCTTCCTAGCGCACTAGTCACCCAATCAGGCGACTAGTGCGGCTAAGGCGTTGCCAAGCCGCCTAACCTGGAGCTAGTCTCCTTGTTATCGAGGTAGCCACCTTGACGACCTACCCGACAGGAGGACCCATGACCACGACGACCGACCCGCTCGACTTCACCAACCTCTCCGGCTACCGAGCCAAGCTGGAGGTGCTCGCCACCCGGTACGGCCAGGGCGCGCGCTCCTACTTCGACATCGCCCTGCCGCTGCACCTGATCCCCACCCACCTGCCCATCCCCGACCCCGAGCAGCCGTTCGAGGGCAACCGCCGGGTCGACCTCAACCACGCGCAGAAGTTCGCCGCCTACTGGCGCAACAACCCCAAGTGGACGGCCCCGCCCCTGCTCCTGGACACCAACGCCGAGCTCGGCCAGGCCTTCGAGGTCAAGGCACGCGCCTTCGGCGTCGAGATCGGCGTGCTCGCCCTGCCGCACAACGCGGTCAACGTCCTGGACATCCTCGACGGGCAGCACCGGATCCTCGGCTGGACGATCGCCGCCCGCGACATCGCCCGCGAGCTCAAGGAACAGCGCGAGCAGCTGCGCGCCTCTCGGTCCGTCGGCGACGACGTCGGGGTCTCCGTGCGCACCGGCAAGATCGCCGAGCTCGAGGCGCTCGAGCAGCGCCTGCAGACCGAGTACGTCACCCTGCAGGTGGTCGAGGGCATCACCGTCGCCGAGCACAAGCAGGCCTTCGCCGACATCACGAACAACGCCAAGGGCATCACCAAGTCCAAGACGGTCGAGTTCGACAGCGTCAGCGTCATCAACCGCGTCACCCGCGAGCTCGCCGAGACCCACGAGCTGCTCGCCGGCCGCATCGACTTCGAGCGCGACCGCACCCAGCGCAACAACACCGCGCTGCTGTCGGCCCGCAACCTGTCCGACATCGTCAAGCACGTCGCCCTGGGCATCTCCGGGCGGATGAACGTCCGCCGCGAGGCCGCCTACAAGGACCAGCTGGTCACCCAGCTCGTCCAGGCCTACCTCGACACCCTCGTGCAGGCCTTCCCCCGCCTCAGCGACGTCGCCGCCGACGAAACCAGCCCCGTCGACCTGCGCCGCGACAGCCTGCTGGCCTCCCCAACCATCCTGCGCGTGCTCGCCGGCGTCTTCTACGAGCTCGCCATCGACGTCGACGACGACATGCCCTCCCTGGACCGCGCCGGCACCCAGCGCGCCGAGGACTTCTTCACCCGCCTCGCCCCGCACATGGACGCCCCGGTCACCAAGACCAACCCCCTATTCGCCAGCGGCGTCTTCGAGGAGGGCGCCATGGCCCCCTCCTCCCGCTCCCAGGACCTGCGCCGACTGGTGACCTGGCTCACCGGATGGGCCCAGGCCGGCACCGAGCTGCCCACCCAGAACGGGACCAAGCGGTGATCCCCGACCTGGAGTCCATGGACGTCCGCAACCCCACCATCGCCTTCGAGCTGCTCGCCAAGGACGCCCACCCCCTGCAGCAGTACCGCGAGATCACCACCAACGCGCTGCAGGCCGGCGCCAGCGAGGTCCTGTGGGACGTCGACTGGCACACCGTCCGCACCCGCGGCGTCTGGCGCCTGGCGTGCATCGACAACGGCGAGGGCATGACCTCCCCGGACCTCGTGCGCTACATCAACACCCTGTTCGTCTCCGGCCGACAGCAGGGCGTCGACGGCAACTTCGGCATCGGGGCCAAGGTCACCGCTGGCGCCCGCAATCCCGCCGGTGTCGTCTACGCCTCCTGGCGCGAGGGCAGCGGGGCGCTGGTCCACTTCCGCCAGGAAGGCGACCAGTGGGGCCTCGAGCGCTTCGACCACCCCGAAGGTGGCGCCCGCCCCTACCTCACCGGCATCGACAAGATGCGCCCCGGCGTCATCGACGACGGGCACGGCACCATGGTCGTCCTGCTCGGGGACGACGAGGACCGGTCGACGATCACCCCGCCCGAGGCCGCCCCGAAGACGATGCGCTGGCTCGTGCAGTACCTCAACCGGCGCTTCTTCCGCTTCCCCGACGGCGTCCGCGTCCGGGTCCGGGAATGGCCCGCCGACCACGCCAAGTGGCCTCACGACGAGCCCATCGACTACAGCACCCAGCAGGCCTCCGGCACGCGTCTGAGGACCTGCAACGGACAGCAGTGGTGGCTAGACCAGAACGCCGAAGCTTCCGGGCAGGTCGACCTCGACGGGGCGCGGGCCCACTGGTGGATCCTCCCCGAGAAGACCTCCGGCAACGAGGACGTCTACCTCACCCGTGGGCAGAGCGGCGCCCTCTTCCAGGACGAGCTCTACGAAGTCACCACGGGCAACACCCACCGCGTGCGCACCCAGAACTTCGGCATCCTCTTCGCCGCCAAGCGGATCGCCCTCTACCTCGAGCCCACCGGCCCCGTCGCAGCCGACCTCTCGCGCAACACTTTGCGCATCGGCGGAACCCCGCTGCCCTGGGAAGACTGGGCCGCCCAATTCCGTGCCAAGCCACCCGAGCAGATCGCACGACTGGAAGCTGCCGTGCGCGACGCCACCGACGGCTCCGACGCCAGCACCGTCAAAGAACGCGTCCAGCGCTATAAGCACCTGTGGCGCGTCACCGCCTGGCGTCCCACCCCCACCGGCCAGGAGAGGGCCAGCGGCACCGCGCCCTCGGGCGCCGGAGACCGCACCGAGACCACCACCGGCACCCGCGGCGACGGCACCCGACCGGTCGGCGGCACCGGCACGACTGGAGCCGGTGGCGCCGGTACCAAGCGCAGTGACTACGCCGGCCTCGCCGACACCGACGGGACACCAGCCACCCGCGTCCACCCCGACCGCGACTTGCCCGACATCGTTTGGGTCGATTTCGACGAAGCCGACGACCGCCCCGCCGACCGTGCGGCCGAGTACGTCCGCACCAGCAACGTCATCTTCGCCAATAGGAGCTTCCGAGTCGTCCAGGACGCCATCACCCGCCTGGCGGCCGACTACGGAGGCGGGGAGGAGGTGCAGCAGATCGCCCGCGAGCAGGTCCACGACTGGTACGCGCAGGTCTTCGTCGAAGCCGTCATTCGATCCTGGAGCTTTGAGCACCAGACGCCCTGGCGAGAGCGCGACTACGAGAACCTCACCTCGCCCGAAGCGCTTACCCTGGCCGCCCTTCCCTTCACCCTCCTTGAGGGAGTCTTGAAGCAGGGCATGCGGATCAGAGCGGGCAGAGTGGCTGCATCTCAGTGACCACTGCTTGTGCCGCTGCCGCGGGGCGCCCCTCACAGCGCCCCGCAGGTGGCCGCGGCCGCGCATGTGGGCTATGGCCGGCGCATCCCGGCGACCTGCACGCCGAGCTGAAGCAAGGCCTGTGGGCGTGGACCATCAGCCGCAGATGCCCGGCCGAGCGTGCCGTCCTCCAGGCGGTCGCGACCCCTGGATGAAAAGGCTGCTTGCGCCGAGGAGGTGCCCAGGCGGTCACGCCCGCGGACTGTGAGGGTGACCGCTCAAGCCCGCTCGTATCCGAATGGCCATCTCGGGGGCGCTGGCGACCTATTCATGTTCCTCACTTTCGAGGACACCTTCGAGGAGTCGCTAGCCTTACGGGGCTACTTAACTGCTGCCTTGTCGCGCTCGAAGGGTCGACCCGAGGGTCCACCTGCTAGCCAGCCGTGGGGCGGCTTGATAGAACAGTCGCTACCCACGGCAATCTTGTGGAATTCGAAGTGTTGGCACTTCGCTTTTTGCATGTTGAGTGACGGTCCGTCGAGAGTAACAGAATTGAGTGCAGTTCGATGCCTGATGTTGGCCGAGCTGAAGTCTGCATGTCCTAGCAAGCGCGCTTTATCGAGCACTATGCCGGAGGCGGCATTGACTCGCGACATGCCGAAGTACCCCTCGCAGGTAATGCCTTGGAGTGAGACCGGACCCTTGCAGGTGCTTCTGGTGAAGGTGACTGCCCCAGTAATGCGCGCCCCGTCGGCGTTCAACTTTCGCATAAATCGTGACAAGGAGAACCATACGTTGCCCTTGAAGGTCGCGCTTCGGGCATTAAAATCACCCAAAAAGTGAGAGCGGCTGAAAGATGCCGTGTCTTCAACTATCGCGTCAGAGAGATCGACGGTCCCGAGGACTGTCATGTCGTGACACAGAAGCTGCCCAAGATGCTTACCGCCGAAATCGAGTCGGTCAACAGTGGCGCCAGTCAAATCCACGTCAAGCGCCTTGCCGGTAGCGCCCTCTTGTAGTGCTTGGTTGAGAAGCCGTTGAGCGGCCCTGCGGACCGTTAGTTCTTCGCGCTGCGCGCCATTCAGAGCCTCATCGTAGATTTTATCCCCCGAGTCCGTCAGGGGGGGCATGAAAGGGCGACGCAAGTAGGCGCATATAACACTCGTGACAGACTGAAGCATTTCCTCGCGGCTACGAGATAGTTCGATCAGCGAGTGCATCGCCGCGACTCGCACCTGGGCTGTCTCGTGCCCGAGGAGTTCGATTGCCTTCGCAAACCTCTCGGTTGCGACGCGGTGCCCGTCCAAAAGTGTGCGTTCGTGTTCGAGGTCGTGACGTCGCTGCTCTACTTCCTGCCGCCTTTCTTCAATACCGCGCCTTCGTTCGCTGATCAAAAGGCTGTAAAGAGCCCCGATCGCCCCTGCCGCGAGCGCCCCGGTGCGTACGGCTTCACGGTGATCTCTGACGCTTGTGCCCCAAAGTACGTATGACACCGTGCAGCCGAGGAAGACAGCAGTGACGGCGACAATCGCAATTTCCGTGTGCTTGGAGGCACCTCTCCGCCGTCTCCTATAAGACGTAACCAGATAGGTGACGAGCCCTCCTGCCAAGAAGATGAGGGTCGCGATGCTGATGGTGGTGGCGGGCGTGAAGGTCATGGTGAGCAACGAGCCTACGGGCGGCAGTCGCGCTGATGAGTCCTTTTCGTGACGGTAGGGGCGTGGCGGCACTGCTCTTGGCTGACTCCTCTTGACAACACGTCGCCGGCCGCAAACGATGGTTTGTGACACACCCCGCCGCCGGGGCCGGGTCGGGCGTCCGAAACCGTGTGCCACTACGTCCGGTGCCTCGGGCATCGGAGCAACGGACACCCATTAAGGGACAGCTGTCGACATCTGCGCGTGTCGCGCCTCGGAGTCGGTGGTCGTCGAGCCCGATGGTGCGTCGCACTTCCTTGAAGGTGGGACGGCCTGCCGCGGAGCTGCCCGGAGCGCTGCTGGTCGGCGTCATCGCCGTGGTCGTCACCCTGCTCGGGAAGGTCGAGCGCATCGCGACCGCCCTCGAGGAGCTCGTCGCCGCCCGCCGCGACGACCGGGTCTGGGTCGAGGAGGACCGCGACTCCCCGACTCGAGGAGGGGTCGGGAGGGCCCGCGAGGTGTCTGCCGGGGACGTGCCTGGCGGGTGCTCAGGGGAGGCGGGCGACGACCTGCTGGGCGCTGACGCGCGGCCCGGTGAAGAAGGGCAGCTCCTCGCGCACGTGGCGGCGGGCCTCGGTGGCGCGCAGCTCGCGCATGAGGTCGACGATGCGGTGCAGCTCGTCGGCCTCGAAGGCCAGGAGCCACTCGTAGTCCCCGAGGGCGAAGGCGCTGACGGTGTTGGCGCGCACGTCCGGGAACGGCATCGCGGCCATGCCGTGGTCGCGCAGCATCTTCTTCCGGTCGGCGTCGTCGAGCAGGTACCAGTCGTAGGAGCGCACGAAGGGGTAGACGCAGAGGTAGCCGCGGGGCTCCTCCCCCGCCATGAACGCCGGCACGTGGCCCTTGTTGAACTCGGCCGGCCGGTGGATCCCCGTGGAGGACCACACGGGCTCCAGCACCTGGCCCACGGCCGAGCGGCGCAGCCGGTGGTAGGTCCCCTGCAGCGCCTCGACCGTCGGCGCGTGCCACCAGACCATGAGGTCGGAGTCGGCCCGCAGGCCGCTGACGTCGTAGAGGCCGCGCACGACGACGTCCTCGTCGGCGGCGAGCAGCTGCTCGAGCTCGGCCGTCGCCTCCTCGCGCTCCTCGTCGGGCAGGTGGTCCACGGCGCGGAAGACCGACCACATCGTGTAGCGGATCGTCTCGTTGACCTCCGCCGACGACGGAGCCGTCGCAGGGGCCGACGCGGGGGTCGTGGGCATGGCCTGGCCAGTGGTCGTCTGGCTCATGCGCCCACCGTGGGGTTGCCCGGGTCCTGTCCGACGGCGATGGGCACCCGGACGGCGTTGCCCCACTCGACCCAGGAGCCGTCGTAGTTGCGCACGTCGGGGAAGCCGAGCAGGTGGTGGAGCACGAACCAGGTGTGGCTGGAGCGTTCCCCGATGCGGCAGTAGGCGATGACCGGCTCGTCGGGGGTGAGGGCCTTCTCGTCCTGGTAGATCGCCTCGAGCTCGGCGCGGGTCTTGAAGGTGCCGTCGCCGGCGGCCGCGCGGGCCCACGGGACGGACTGGGCGCCGGGGATGTGGCCGCCGCGCAGGCTGCCCTCCTCGGGGTAGGCCGGCATCGTGGTGCGGGCGCCGGTGTACTCCTCGGGAGAGCGGACGTCCAGGAGCTGGCCGCCGAGGAAGGCCAGCACGTCGTCCTTGAAGGCGCGGATCGCGGAGTCGTCGCGCTCGATGACGGGGTAGTCCGTCGGGGTGGGCTGCGGCGTCTGGGTGGTGTAGTCGTGGCCTGCTGCCTCCCAGGCGGTGCGCCCGCCGTCCAGCAGCCGGACGTCTGCGTGGCCGAACAGGGTGAACACCCACAGGGCGTAGGCGGCCCACCAGTTGTTCTTGTCGCCGTAGATCACGATGGTCGTGTCGCGGCTGATGCCCTTGCTGGACATCACGGCGGCGAAGGCCTCGCCGTCGATGTGGTCGCGGGTCACGCGGTCGTTGAGGTCGGTGTGCCAGTCGACCTTGACCGCGCCGGGGATGTGGCCGGTCTCGTAGAGCAGGACGTCCTCGTCGCTCTCGACCACGACCAGGCCTGGCTCGCCCAGGTGCTCCAGCAGCCAGGCGGTGCTGACCAGACGCTCGGGGTGGGCGTACTCGGCGAACTTGGGGTGCTCGTCTCGGGGCAGCGTCACGGGTTCTCCATCGGGTCGGTGCGGGGGACCGGCCCGGGCGCGTGCTGAGGACACCTCAGGCGCCCGCGGGACGGGTGGTCCGGGGGTGGGTGGTCGGTGGTGCTCTACCGGCGCGGGTGGTCGGTGGGCTCGCCGTCGCCCTCGTCGGATCGGGTGCCGTCCTGGGGCGCCGGGGGCTGCGCGCCCGGGCGGGCCACCAGGTAGTTGCGCCCGTTGCGGTCGCGGCGGACCTCGAAGTCACCGTTGATGCCCTGCAGGCGCTTGGCCGCGTGCGGATCCAGCTGGCTGGCGGAGTCGACCTCCGCGGGCCCGTAGATCCGCTTGAAGGTGGCCTCCAGCCGCGCCAGCCACGACTGCTCGTTCGACTTCGCCATCCCTGCTCCTCAGGCCTTCGTGGACCGTGCGGCGCCGCGCGCAGCGCACAGATGAACGGTGCACGGTTCAGTTGCGTACAACCTAACGGTACACGACTGTCCCGTACGCTGTCGGGTGTGACCATCGAGGCGAGGCCCACGCCAGCGGCCCAGGAGGCGGCGCCCAGCGAGGACCCGCTGGCCCTGGACCGGCAGGTCTGCTTCGCCCTGGCGGTGGCCTCGCGCAACGTGATCGGCCTGTACCGACCGGCGCTGGAACCGCTGGGGCTGACCCATCCGCAGTACCTGGTGATGCTGGCGCTGTGGCAGCACGGAGGTCTGTCGGTCAAGGAGCTCGGGCGGCTGCTCCAGCTGGACTCCGGGACGCTGTCCCCGCTGGTCAAGCGGCTGACGATCTCGGGTCTGGTGACCAAGGAGCGCAGCCAGGACGACGAGCGGTCGGTGGTCGTGAGCCTGACCCCGGCAGGACGAGCGTTGCGCCAGCGCGCCGAAGCCGTCCCTCATGAGGTGGTCGCCCGCCTGGGCCTAAGCCAGGACCAGCTCATCACCTTGCACCAGGCCCTCCTCCCGGTCCTGCGAGCCGTCGAGCACGCGACCCCCTGACGCCAGCCCCCGAGCCCACGAGCCCCCGAGGCCCTGAGGTCCCGTGCTGGACGAGCGCGGGTCCGGGCGCGACGCGACGGCCGGGCCGTGAGGCTCGTGGGCGCTCACGGTCCGGCCGTCGTCGAGGCCGGTCACTGGTCGCGCAGGGCCGCCCGGATCTCGTCGGCGGTCGCGGTGGGGTTGCCGACCTGGGCCAGGCCGGCCGGGGTGCGGGCCAGCAGGGTCGGGTAGGCGGCCACCCCGAGGGCGGCGACCTGCGCCTGTCGGTCCCGGGCGGCCGCGTGGGTGCGCGGGTGGGCGTAGGCGGCCTCGACGTCGTCGGCCGGCAGGCCGAGGCGCTGGGCGATGCGCCGGTAGGTCTCGGCCTCGGACAGGGAGAGCCCGTCGAGGTAGAACGCCTCCTGCATCGCGCGGGCGAGCTCGACGTCGCGCCCGTGACCGGCCACCGCTTGCAGGGCGAGGAGCCCTCGGGCGGCGTCGTCGGAGTCCATTGACACCTGCCCGTCCGCCAGCAGCGCCTGGTAGGCCGGGCCGAAGCGCACCCCGGTCGCGGCGCTGATGCGGGCGTTGGCCGCCGGGATGTGTGGGTAGTCCCCGATGGGGCCCGACCGGGCGCCGCTGAACAGGGAGCCGGGCAGCACCCGGATGCTCACGCCCGGGTCGCGGTCCAGCTCAGCGACCTGCGGCCCGAACCCGTAGCACCACCCGCAGTAGGCGTCGAAGACGTAGATCAGCTCGTGCACGGCGGTTCTTCTCCTCAGCTGTCAGGGCCCCGGTCAGGGTCCTGATCACGTGACCCGGTCAGGGACCTGGCCGGGGGTGTGGTCGGGGGAGCCCTGGCCGGCGTCGTGGGCGGCCCGGGCGCGCAGGACCTCGGGCATGTGCTCGCGGGCCCAGCGCTCCAGGTCCAGCAGGACCGGGCGCAGGCTCGCCCCGGCGGGGGTCAGCTCGTACTCCACGCGGGGAGGGACCTCGGCGTAGGCCCGGCGGGTGATCAGCCCGTCGCGCTCGAGGCCTTTGAGAGTCTGGGACAGCATCTTCGGAGAGATGCCCGCGACGCGGCCGGACAGGTCGCGGTAGCGCGCCGGCCCTTCGGACAGGACGCCGACGACCAGCACCGTCCACTTGTCGCCGATCCGGTCGACCATCTGCCGGCTCGGGCAGTCAGGGTGGTAGGGGTCGAACGTGGGCTCACCCAGCTGCTGCTGGTCGTCCATGGGGTCTCCTGCCTTGGTGGCGCCGCGGAGTGGTCTCGGCGCTCAGTAGGCCACGCTGATCCGCTGGCGCGGGTGCGCGCCGGACTCGAGCTCGTCGACGTAGGCGATCGCGAAGTCGTCACCGGAGATCGCCGACACGCCCGCCTCGTCGCTCATCAGCACGTCACCACCGACCCGGAAGGCGCCGGTGCGCTCACCGGCGTTCCAGGCGCCGTAGGTCGCCGCGGGGCTGACGTAGAACCAGTCCAGCTCGCGGGGGGCCTGGCGCAGGGCCTCCAGGACCGCGGCGTGGTCCAGGGCCTCCCGGGCGTAGGCCTGGGGGAAGGCCGGGGTGGAGACCAGCGTGGGCCCGCCCTCGGCCACGAGGAGGGAACCCGCACCGCCGACGAAGCCCAGTCGCGCGCCCTGCGCCACGGCGGCCTCAGTCAGCCCCGGCAGGGCGTCCAGCAGCGTGGGGCCGCCGGGCTCGACCGCGGCGGCCTTGACCGCGACCACGACGTGGTCGGCGCCCGCAGTCACCTCGCGCAGGAAACCGGAGTCGTGCACCGACCCCTGCGCCGGGGTCACCCGCTCGTCGAGCCCGGCCCCGCTGCGTGAGACCCCGACGACCTCGTGCCCACGGGTGAGCAGCTCAGCGCTGATGCGCCCGCCCGCGTAGCCGGTGGCACCGATGACGACGACCTTCGACATGACTTCTCCTCTCGACCGGCTACCCGAGCGGTAGCGACTACCCGAAAGATAGCATGAGCGGTGAGGGGGAGGGGCCGGTCGGGTGACGGGGGTGTTCGGCATGAAGTCGGCGGGTGGCCTCGTCCGCGCAGAGGAGGCGGGCCGACGGGCCTAGCGGCTCCAAGGCCCCCGGGACCGGCTCGTTGATGTCCAGACCCGGTCGTCCGCAGGGCGCGGGTGCTGACCCTGGCCCCAGTCGGCTCGCCCGCCTCGGCGCGAAGTTGTCGACGCCCCACAAGCGCACGCCCGTACACCTCATTCGATCGTTTGAGCGACACTCGCGCCGGCGGGGCGACACGCCGGGGGAGTGGCGTTCACAACTCGTGTCCGGAACTGCTGTGTCGCGGAACCTCCTGCAGGGGGTTGCGGACGGTGGCTGGGGCTGCGGCTCAGGGTTCAGCAGAGGCGAGGGCGTCGCGGTGGTCCCAGATGTGCTCGAGGTCGTGGGCGTAGATCAGGTGGTGGCCCAGGCGGTAGGGCTCCTGCTCGGCTGGGTCGTGTCGCCGGAGGGCGACGATGCGGGAGATGCCTTCGGCGAGGCGCTCTTGGGCCCGGTCGAGGACCTCGGCCGGGGTGAGCAGGTCGGGTCCGTAGGCCTGGCAGAGCAGGGCCAGGCGGCGGGCTTGCTCGGCGACGGGTACGGCGGGGGTGTCGGGGTTGGTGTCGGCGACCAGGGGGACGAAGCGGTAGGCGGCGTAGGCCAGGTCCCAGGCGCGGGGGCCCGGGGAGGCGAAGTCCCAGTCGATCAGGCCGGTGAGCTGGTGGTCGTCGTCGAAGACGGTGTTGTAGGGGCCGACGTCGTTGTGGCAGATGACCTCGGCGGGCTGGTGGGTGGCGACCTTCCAGGTGCCCTCAGGCAGCTGTAGACCGGTGGTGGCGTCGTGAACCTCGCGCAGTGCCCGCCCGACCTGGGCGAGGACGTCGTCGTCCCAGCACCAGTCGGGCAGGGGGTACAGGGGCACTTCGCCGGGTAGGTAGGTGAGCACCTCCCGGTCGTGGTCGTCGAGGCCGAGGGGACGTGGGGCGCGGGTGAAGCCGGTGGCCTGCAGGTGGTCTAGGAGGGCGTGCACGGTCGGTGTCCACGGGCCGGTCGGGCGTCGGACGGTCTCGCCCACGCGGACGACGGGGCCGCTGAAGCCACCGGCCAGCGCTTCCTCGGTGTCGGGCTTGGGCTCGGGTGTGGGGTCGGGCGTGGTGGTCACGTCGTCTCCTGAGTGGCTTGTTGCGTCTGGGCGGGTGTGAGGGGCGGGGCGCTGGCGCGCTCGAGGGCGCGGTAGACGGTGGAGCGGCCGACGCCGAAGAGCTCGGCGAGGTCGGTGGCGGTCTTGGTGCCGCTCCGGTGGAGCTCGACGAGGTGGGCTTCCTGGCGGGGGTTGAGCTTGGGCTTGCGGCCGCGCAGGCGTCCGGCGGCGCGGGCGACGGCGAGGCCTTCGCGGGTGCGCATCTTGATGAGGTCGGCCTCGAACTCGGCGACCATCGCCAGGACGTTGAAGAGGAGCCGCCCGACGGGGTCGGTGGGGTCGTGCTCGGAGGAGCCGAGGGCGAGCTTGACCTGACGGGTCGTGAGCTCGTCGGCGATGTCGCGGGCGTCGGGTAGGGAGCGGGCGAGGCGGTCGAGCTTGGTGACCACGAGGGTGTCGCCGGCGCGGCAGGCGGCCAGGGCCTCGCGTAGGCCGGGGCGGGCGCGGGTGGTGCCGGTCAGGCCGTGGTCGACGTAGACCCGGTCGGGCTCGACGCCGAGGGCCTGCAGGGCGTTGCGCTGGCCGGTGAGGTCCTGGCCGGTGGTCGAAACCCGGGCGTAGCCGATCTTGAGTCCGCTCACGCCGGGGAGTGTGCCGTATGACGCCCCTGTGCGGGATTCCTATCCGGACGGGTCTATCGGGACGCTGAGGGTCGAGGTGACGGCTCGGTCTGTGGCTTTCAGCGCTGGGTGGCGGGAATCTGTCGCCGCAATGTGGCGGTTGAGCTGGGCCCATGACATCGACGGGGGGCTACGGCCCAGAGGCAGCCATCGGCGGCGCCGTGATCATGTGTGCACCTTGCGGCTGACTGCGCTGCGGCGTTCGCGCGCAGGTACGGCGGATGCTTCAGGCGGTGGGGATGAGGTGACAGACCTGGGCGGGGGTGCACTGGTCAGGGTGCAGAGTCTTTGCCCGCGCGCTGAGCTGGCGCACCTGGGTTAACAGAGTCGTGAGCTCGGCGATCCGCCGCTCAAGATCGTGGGCGTGCTGTTCGAGCACTGCCGCGACGTGTGCGCACGGTGCGCCGGCGCTTTCGCGGGCAGAGACGACGTCGACGATCTCCGCCAGGGTCAGCCCGGCCGCCTGCGCGGCCTTCACGAACGCCAGCCGGTCGACCGCCCGGTGGTCGTACTCCCGGTAGCCCGACGCTTGGCGAGCCGGCGCTGGCAGCACGCCGGCGCTCTCGTAGTAGCGGATCGTCTTGGTCGTCACGCCGGCCGTGGCGGCCAGCTCTCCGATGCGCATGGTCAACCGTAGACCTTGACCTTCCCCCGCACTGGAACGTCTACCGTCCGATGACCTGTCCGCGCGCGCGAGGAGAATGCCATGGACGAGTACGACCTGATCGTCATCGGGACCGGCGGCGCTGCGATGGCCGCGGGCATCGAGGCACGGTCCCGCGGCAACAGCGTCTTGCTCGTCGAGCACGGGCCGCTAGGCGGGACCTGCCTGAACATCGGTTGCGTGCCCAGCAAGAACCTCCTCGCCGCCGCCGGGCAGCGCCACCGTGCGGCCACGCACCCCTTTGAAGGCATCTCCACCAGCGCGGGCCCGGTCGCCTTGGGCGCCCTGATGGAGCAGAAGCAGGCCTTGATCGACCGCCTGCGCCAAGCGAAGTACGCCGACGTCGCCGACGCCCACGGCTTCCCGATCCTGCAGGGCCACGCACGCTTCATCGACCAAGAGACACTGCAGGTCGACGGCCAGGCCCTGCGAGCACGGCACGGGTACGTCGTGGCCACCGGCGTGGCACCACACATCCCGGACCTCCCGGGGTTGGGTGACGTGGCGTACCTGACCTCCACCACCGCGATGGAGCAGCAGGACCTACCCGCATCCATGGTGGTGCTCGGCGCCGGGTATGTCGGGCTCGAGCAGGCCCAGCTGTGGGCGCACCTCGGTGTCGCCGTCACCATCGTCGGACGCTTCGCGCCCCACGCGGAGCCGGAGGTTGCAGACGTGTTGCTCGGCGTGTTTCAGGACGAGGGCATCACCGTGGTGCAGGAGCGCGCGACGGAGGTGCGGGCGACTCACGACGGCGTTGAGGTCCGGACCGGGAGCGAGAGGCGGCTGACGGGCCAGCGGTTGCTCGTGGCGACCGGGCGCTTCGCCGACACGTCCGACCTGGCTCTCAATGCAGCAGGTGTTGCTACTGACAGGCGCGGCTTCGTCGTCGTCGACGAGAACCAGCGGACCACCAACCCACGGGTCTTCGCGGCCGGGGACGTGTCCGGCGTCCCGCAGTACGTCTACGTCGCAGCCCAGACAGGACACGTCGCCGCAGCCGGCGCGCTCGGCCAGCCCTCAGCAGTGGACTATCGAGGGCTGCCCGGCGTCACCTTCACCACGCCCCAGATCGCCAGCGCGGGACTGACGGAGGACCAAGCTCTCGCCGCTGGGCACGCCTGCGAATGCCGCGTCCTAGGAGCGCAAGACATCCCGCGCGCCCTGGTCAACCAGGACACCCGCGGTGTCCTCAAGCTCGTCATCGACGCCGAGAGCCGCAAGATCCTCGGGGTGCACGCTGCCCTGGACGGCGCAGGCGAACTGATGCTCGCAGCGACCTACGCGATCAAGTTCGGCCTCACCGTGGACGACCTCGCCGACACTTGGGCCCCCTACCTAACGATGAGCGAAGCCCTGCGCATCGCCGCCGGCTTGTTCCGCTCAGCGCTGCCCACGAGCTGCTGCGCATAGGCACCCGAGCCGGCGCGTCACGGCTCGTGCGAGCCCGCGCCGACAGTGTCGCCCTTCAGCCTCAGGGCCACCCATAGGCCGCAAGGCCGACAGATGTACGACGCCCCGCCGTCCAACGCATGAAGAGCGCGGCGCGGCTTGCTGCGCCCGCAGCACGAGCACTCCCTCGAGTCCTGGCTCATCACGCGATGCTCCCACTCCCGCACCAGAAGACACAGGGCCAGGCTGGGTCAACGCGTCAGACAGAGTTGAGCCTGTCCCACTTCCTTGGAAGTGGGACGAGCGGTCCAAGACTTGTTCGAGCCGAGGCGGCACGGCTGACGCGCCGTGCCAGAAGTAGGTCCCGAAATCGCGTCCCGTTGGTTCCGTACAGAGACGACCTTCGGTACGTTGGGCCGGTGGAGTTGGGCTACGCACGCGTCTCGACGGCGAAGCAGGACCTTGACCGGCAGGTCGAGGCGCTCGTGGCGGCCGGCGTCGCACGGGACAAGATCTTTTTGGACAAGAAGTCCGGCGCGACCACCGACCGGCCGGGCCTCCGGGCGGTGTTGGAGTACGCCCGTGAGGGCGACGTCATCGTCGTGCACACCCTGGACCGCCTGGGGCGCACGGTGCGCGACACCCTCAACCTGATCCACGACCTCACCGACCGCGGCGTCGGGGTCCGCAACCTCGCGGACCCGATCAAGGTCGACTCCGCGAACCCCAGCGACCCGATGGGACAGCTCGCGGTCGTCCTGCTGGCCCTGTTCGCGCAGATGGAACGGACCTACACCGTCGAGCGCGCCGCCCACGCTCGAGCTGTTGCCACAGCCAAGGGCCGGCGGATTGGCCGACCCGTCCTGGTCGACGCTGACAAGCTCGCCTACGCCGCCCACCTGCGTGAGGCCGGCCACTCCATCGCGGAGATCGTCGCCAAGACGGGGATCGCCCGCACCAGCCTGTACCGCCACCTGCCGCCTCGGGCCGTCGAGCACCTCACCGCTGCGCCGGCGACCGAGCAGGCGGCAGCGGAGTCCGCGAGGTAGCAAGGAGACAGCGATGGTCTCGGCTCGGTTGACGGCCCAGCAGAAGGCCTTGCTGCTGTGCCAGCACCTCCAGGACGGAGTGCCGCTGACCCGCCTGGCTGAGCACGCTGGCATCCCGGAGCGCACGCTGCGCCGGTGGGCAACGACCTACCGGGCCGACGGGACCGTCGATTCACTGGAACGTCGACGGCGCAGCGACGCCGGCCAGCGCCGGCTGCCCGACGACCTCATCGCGGCCGTCGAGGCGTTGGCTCTACGCCGGCCCGCCCCGACGACCGCGTTCGTGCACCGCCGGATCGCTGACATGGCGCGCGACCGCGGGCTGGCTCCGCCGAGCTACTCCACGGTGCGCGACATCGTCACCAGCATCGACCCAGGTCTGCGCACCCTTGCGACGGGTGGCGACACCGCCTATCGGGATCGGTTCGAGCTGGTCTACCGGCGCTCGGCGGCCCGCCCGAACGAACAGTGGCAGGCCGACCACACGCTGCTCGACGTGCAGATCCTCGATGCCCACCGACGCCCGGCACGACCGTGGCTGACGGTAGTGCTGGACGACTACTCGCGTGCCGTCGCCGGCTACACGCTCTTCCTCGGCGCGCCGAGCGCCGAGCGGACGGCCCTCGCGCTGCACCAGGCCGTCATCGCGAAGGGCAACCCTGCCTGGCCGGTCCAAGGCCTACCCGACGTGCTCTACAGCGACCACGGCAGCGACTTCACCAGCAGCCGGCTCGAGCGGGTCTGCCTCGACACCCACGTCAGCCTGATCCACTCCCGGATCGGGGTCCCGCAAGGCCGCGGCAAGATCGAGCGCCTCTTCAGGACCATCACCACCGAGCTGCTGCCGCACCTGCCGGGGTACATCCCGCACGGCACCGGCGGGCAACCCACCACACCGCCGCAGCTCACCCTCGCCGAGCTCGACAGCGCAGTCGAGCGCTTCGTCGTCGAGGAGTATCACAGCCGGCCGCACTCCGAGACCCGGCAGCCGCCCGTGGTCCGCTGGCTCGCCGACGGTTGGATCCTCGCAGCCCAGCCCACCCGGAGGACCTCGACACGCTCCTGCTCACGGCGGCTACCAGCCGCATCGTCCAACGTGACGGGATCCGCTTCTCCGGCACCCGGTACATCAGCCCGGTGCTCGCCGCCTACGTCGGAGAGAGCGTCACCATCCGCTACGACCCCCGCGACGCAGCCGAGGTCCGCGTCTACTACTGCGATAAGTACCTGTGCCGGGCGATCGCACCTGAGCTCGCCCGCGAAGCAGTCACGCTGGAGCAGCTGCAGGACGCTCGCGTCGCCAGACGGCGGGCGCTGAAGAAGGAGCTGCGCGAGCGTCGGAGTCTGGCCGACGCCTTGCCCGCGGATCACCACTACGCCGTGGTGCAGCCCGCGGGCTTGCCGGGCGTGGACGGGCAGCGTCCGCCGGCCGAGCCGCCCGTCCCTCGTCACAGGCTGCGGACCTATGCCAACGACTGAACCTGCCCCCGACCGGAGCATCCTCGGCAAGAACGACGACGGCCGGCGCTTCCTGACCAGAGGACTGGGTGAGCTTGTCCCGCCGGCGCCGCGTGAGGAGCAGGTCTCCTTCTTGGTCACGAAGGAGCACCGGCGGTTCGCAGAGTTCGCCGACACCGTGCGACGCCACCGCCACGTCGGGCTGTGCTGGGGGCCGCCCGGGGTTGGCAAGACCCTGTCTGCTCGCCACTACGCCGGCACGGATCACTGGGCGCGTTGGCAGCACACCCTCACCAGCGGCACCGATCCCGGTGCCGTGCCCGAACGCGTCCTGCAGGCGCGGACCGCGTTCTGGACGCCCACGGTCAACGCGAGCACCCGCGAAGTCGACCGGGCCTTGCCCCGCGCGTGCCAGGAGATCTCCTACGCCGTCGACTACCACCAGTACGGCAAGGTCGACCCCTTCGTGCACCCGGCCTCAGCGGGCTCTGCGCTCACCGAGCTGCTCATCATCGACGAAGCCGACCGGCTTAGAACCGTCGGGCTGGAGCAAGTCCGCGACTACTACGACCGACACCGCCTCGGCGTCATCCTGATCGGCATGCCCGGGATCGAGAAGCGCCTGGCCCGTTACCCCCAGCTCTACAGCAGGATCGGCTTCGCCCACGAGTACCGATCACTGGGGCCCGACGAGCTCACCGCCGTCCTCACCCGCCGCTGGCAATCAGATAAGCACCCGGACGAAGACGACTTGGCTCAGGCCGCCGCCATCACCACGGTCGCCCGCGTCACCGGCGGCAACTTCCGCCTCGTCGACCGACTCCTCACTCAGATTGAACGCATCCGCCAGATCAACCACCTCCCGACGGTGACACCGGAGGTCGTCGAAGCGGCCCGCGAGGCCCTCCTCATCGGGCACTGAGCGAAGGTGCCCGGACACAGAGCACAGGTGATCTACGGCCACATATCCCTGTGGGCCACACTCGGTCGGCGGGTGGGGGAGTGATGTGCCGATAGACGGTCGCTTGCTGGGACGGCGCCTCGACGCCACAGGCCAGCTGTCGCCTGCTCGTGCAGCAGTCCCGATCGAGCGCCGAGGTGGTCCGGCAGGCAGTCAGCTGCCGGTGCGGCCTTCGGGCCGTCGGTGCCGCCGGCGGGAGGGGGGGGCGGCTCAGGTGGGTACTTCTGGTGTCGGCGGGGTCTCGACGTGGAGCAGGTCCTGGAGCTGCTGGCTGGTGGTGGTGGGGGAGTGGCGCAGGGTGAGGGCGGCGCGGATCTGCGGTGGGGTGAGGCCGGCCTGGCGGGCCTGGTGGATGAAGTCCAGGCGGGAGGCGGTGCTGTCGTCGCGTCCTGCCTGCGGGTCGCCGGTGGGTCGGCCGGGGGTGGGCAGCAGCCCGTGCTGGTGGAGGAAGAGCCGGACGCTGGTGGCGGGGGTGTGCTGATGCGGTGGAGCGTGCGAGGTCGTGGGGTGGGCGCGGCGCTGGTTCTTGACGGCGTACATCTGCTCGTCGGCGCGGGCCCAGGTCTCGTCCAGACCTTCGGTGGGCTGGCGGGCGGTGCCGGCGACGGAGGCGGGGATCCCCGCGGCGTGCAGGTGCTCCTCGACGCGGGCGGTGAGGGTGGCGACGGCGGCGGGGTCGGCTCCGGCGGCCAGGACGGTGAACTCGTCGCCTCCCACGCGGGCCAGCACGTCGCTGGGCCGGCAGGTGCTGCGCAGGATCTGCGCGGTCGCGGCCAGCAGTGCGTCGCCGGCGTGGTGGCCGAGGGTGTCGTTGGTGGTCTTGAGGTCGTCGAGGTCGACCGCGAGGACACCGGCGAAGGTGCCGTAGCGGGAGCAGCGGTCGTTCTCCCGGGCCAGGTCCTGCTGCCAGCCCCGGCGGTTGCGCAGCCCGGTCAGCGCGTCGACCACGGCGAGGTCCTGGGCCACCGCCTGGGCGCGGGCGGAGGTCAGGGTCAGACCCAGCAGCCGGCCGAGCAGGTGTAGCAGGGCGGTGGTGGTCTCCGGCGGTGGTGCGGGAGTGGTGTGGGTGGTGAAGCCGCACAAGGTGCCGGCGACGTCCTCACCGGTCAGGAGCAGCACGCCGGTGCTGGCGCAGACGGCCAGGCGCCGCCCGGTGGTGCCGGTGCCGAGCAGCTCTTCGACGTCGGTCATCGGCCAGGTGCTGGTGTCCAGGTCGTCGCTGGGGTCCAGGGGCCCTCGCCAGGGCAGCACCGTTCCGGCCGGCAGCTCGCCGGCCCAGGGGCCGGCTGCGGCGGTGACGACGTGGTGGTCGCCCTCGACGCGGGTGACCAGCCACACCTGCGCGGGGTAGGTCAGCTGCAGGTGCTCCACGGTCTCGGCGGCGGCGCCCAGGACCTCCTGCGGCCAGGACGCCGTGGTCGCGGTGCCGGCAGGGCCCGGCTCGGGCGGCGCGGGTGCCGCGGGTGGGGTGTCGAAGTGGTGACGGGTGCCGGTCAGGTCGAGCAGGTTCGCCGCCGCTGGTGCCGGTGCCTGCAGCTCGAGTCGGGCACCCATGCGGGTGCGCGCGGCGAGCAGGACGCCCAGCCCGTGGCAGTCGATGAAGTCGACCCCGGAGACGTCCACGACGACGCGACCGGTCGGGGACCGTCCGGCGACGTCGAGCCGGTCTCGCAGGTCGGCGGCTGTGGTCAGGTCCACGTCGCCGGTGACCTCGACCAGGACGACGCCGCCGGCCGGGGCGGGTACGTCTTCGCCGGCGCGGCTGCCGGGTGGGGTCGCAGGTGTCGTGCCGGTGCCGGGGTGGGCGGTCATCTCAGGGCTCCCGTGTGGTGCACATCGTGGTGGTGATGTGCTGCCGGGGCCGGGGCAGCTGGCGCACCTCGTGGGTTCCCGAGGACGACGCGACGATCATGGCACCACGTGCCTCGCCGCGGTAGGGCCGTGGCTGTTTGGCCGCGGGACCGGGGAGCCGGCCGGTCAGTCGGGCCGGTCAGGAGGTGGTGAGCTCGCGGGCCTCGAGGGAGCCGTCGACGACGGAGGTGGCGACGCTCGTCAGGGGTGTGTTGCGGCGGCGGGCGTAGGTGCGCATCAGGGTGAACGCCTGCGCGATGTCGATGCCGGCGCGTTCGGCGAGCACGCCCTTGGCCTGCTCGACCAGGACCCTGGTGGACAGGGCGCCCTGGAGCTGCTCGGACAGGACGGTCTGCTCGCGCAGGGAGCGTTCCTGCAGCAGGCCGATGGTGGCGATGTCGGCCATCGACTGCCCGACCGCGATCTCCTCCTCGCCCAGGTGCACGGCGGCGTCGGTGAACAGGTTCATCGCCCCGATCACCTGCCCCCGCAGCCGCAGCGGTAGGGCGTGGGCGGCGCCGTAGCCCTGCTCGGCGGCAGCGGCCGTGAAGGCGGGCCACCGGCCTCCGGCACGGGCGAGGTCGACGTTGACCACCGGTGCCCCGTAGGTGAAGCAGTCCAGGCACGGGCCCTCGCTGGTCTGGACCTCGAAGACCTCAAGGGACCGTGCCCGCTGGTTCGTGGAGCACATCAGCTGCAAGGCGCCGCGCTGGTCGGCGAGCATCAGCCCCGCGGCGTCGGCGCCCAGCAGCTCCACCGCCCGTTCGGTGAGCATCTGCAGGAACTCCACCACGTCGAAGTCGTCGACGAGGGTGTCCGCTAGCTCCACGAACACCTCGGCCAGCCGCTGCGGTCCGTCCATGTCGTCCCTCTTTTCTCCCGCGACGGCGGTGTGGGCGCCGCGGTTTTGTGACCACCCTGCTTGTCCTCGGGAGTATCCCGTCCAGCGTGCCGGGCCATCCCAGATCGGCCCGTCTGCCGGCGTCAACACCGGTCTGTCGGCGTCAGCACCGGCCGGCACCATCGGCGCGCTCAGGTGGTGTCGTCGGAGCGGAAGTGCACGAGCCGGGTCAGGACGTCGTGGGCCAGGTCGGCGACGGGACGCCCGGTCGCGAAGGCGCGGGCCCGCAGCAGCAGCAGCGCCGAGGCCAGGGAGACACCGGCCTGCACCGAGACCATCCCGGTGGCCTGGTGGACCTGCGCCCGGTCGTCCAACACCGGGATCGTCTGCGGGCCCAGGGCCGTCTCGCCCTCGGGGGTGTGGGACTGCAGGTGCAGCAGCACCGCGGTGGCGGCGTCGGCGAACGCCAGCGCCTCGGCCAGGTCCGACCCGGCCAGCGGCCCGGTCACCTCCCGGTACAGGTCCAGCACCCCCAGCCGGATCCCCCCGACCCGCAGCGGGAGGGCGAACACCGCGGCCACCCCCGCCGCCAGCGCCTCCCCGGTGAACGCCGGCCACCGGCCCGGCCCCTGCGCGGCGAGGTCGGCCACCAGTACCGGCCGCCCCGTGCGCGAGCAGTCCACGCAGGCCCCCTCGCCGAGGGTGAACTGCAGCTCCTCCAGGGCCCCGGCCGGGCCGTCGGAGGCCGCGACCGTGCCCGCCGGGCCGGCGTCGGTCATCAGCATCAGCCCGACCCCGGTGATCGGCAGCGCCGCCGCGCAGCGGGCGACCAGCGCGCCGGGCAGCTCGGCGACGTCCACGCCGCCGCCGGCGACCTCGGCCAGGATCTGTCTCGTGCGCCCGCTCGCCACACCGTCCTCCTCACCCTGGTCCGGTCACCCTCTGGTCCATCACCGTGGTCCGGTCACCATGGGGCGCGCCCAGCCGCTCGCGCCCACTGTCGCAGGGTGACCAGCGCGAGACCGACGCATGAGGACGTGGCAGCGGGCGCGCACCGGCAGGCAACAACAAGACCGGTTGAGGATGGCTGTCGGGGAGAGCTGTCGGCGTGACGGTGAAGCCGTCACCCGACCGGGCTGCGGCCATGCTTCTGGACTCCTGCCGGAGAAGGTCCCGGGCCGGCCAGGCCTGCGCAGGCGGGTCGACCGGGTACCGGGCGGCCCCGGTGGCGCGCCGTCCGTGCCTGGGCGAGGGTGCTCGGGCCGGGCCGCACCGCACGCGTGCCCGACCCCGTGGAGGAGATCCATGTCCCGCGACAGCGTGATGGCAGCCCAGCAGGCCTTCGGCGACGCCGTGAACTCCGGCGACCTCGCCGCCTTCGAGCGGTTGGTCGCCGTCGACAGCGTCGACCACGACCCGGCACCCGGCCAGGAGGCCGGCCCGGTCGGCTTCGAGCACTTCTTCACCGAGCTGCGGACGGCCTTCCCCGACCTGACCATCGCGGTGGACCACCTGGTGGCCACCGACGACGAGGTGGCGTTCGCCTACACCGTCACCGGCACGCACCAGGGCCAGCTGATGGGCTTCGCGCCGACAGGGCGTTCGGTCAGCTTCCGCGGCATGCAGATCAGCCGGTTCGAGGACGACCGCATGGTCGAGCGCTGGGGCAGCAGCGACCAGATGGGCATGCTCGCCCAGCTCGGCATCGAGCCCCGCCAGGGCGGCGCCTCCCAGGAGGGCTAGGACGCGTTGCCTATGGCTTGAGCCAGGTGAGGATCGCTGATCGGTCACCGGGATCAGACGGTGGCAGGGCCCGCCTCGGGCGGTCGGGGACGGTCTTCGGGGTGCAGGCGCGCGAGCAGCAGAGCGGTGTCGTCGCTGGGGTGGTCGCCGACCAGGTCGTGCACGAGAGCGTCGGCGAGGTCGGGCAGGTCGAGGTCGGCGTGGGTGGTGGCCACTTGCGCCAGGCGGTCCAGGTCATCGCTGAGGTGCGAGCGGCGGCGCTCGACGAGCCCGTCGGTGTACAGCACCAGCGTCGAGCCGGGGGGCAGGTCGACGGTGTGGTCCTGGCGGGTGGTGGCCGGTTTGAACCCCAGCAGCAGCTCGGGCTCGGTGCTCAGCAGCCGGGCGTGACCGTCCGGGCCGATCAGCAGGGGTGGTAGGTGACCGGCGCTGGACCACCGCAGCCGGCGCAGCCCGGCGTCGGCGTGTGCGGGGGACTGCTCGAGGCGGGCCAGCAGGCAGGTCGCGGACGCGTCCAGGGCCAGGGCGGGGATCGCGGTGTCCAGCCGGGCAAGGACCTGCGCGGGGGTGTGGTGGGGCTCTGCCCAGATCAGCGTCCGCAGCGCCGAGCGCAGCTGGCCCATCGTCGCGGCGGCGTGGATGTCGTGGCCGGTGACGTCACCGATGACCAGCGTCGTCGCCCCGTCACCGGTCACGACGGCGTCGTACCAGTCCCCGCCGACCTGCTCGCCGGCAGCGGCGGGCAGGTAGCGGGCGAGCAGGTGGACGTGGTCGGGCTGCGGGAGGCGGGTCAGCATCGCCTCTTGCAGGACGTGGGCGACGGTGCGGCGCTGGTCCAGCAGGACCCGCACGGCCCGCTCGGAGGTCTCGGCGTCGCCCTGGGCGGCGCGGGCGCGTTCGCTGCCCGCCTCGGCCAGGAACTGGGAGGTCTCGGCGTCCAGCTGCGCGCTGAGCGCGCGGGCGGAACCGACCTCGGCCACGGCGGTCCGCTCGTCGGCCAGGACCCGCTGGGCACGCACCGGCCAGGTCGGCCAGCGCCTGCAACGCCGTCGTCGACCACGCCCGGGCGGTGGTGTCGGCAACCGACAGCACTCCCAGCACCCGCCCGTCCGGGGCCAGGACCGGGTGACCGGCGTAGGCCCGCACCCCGGCCGCGGTCGCGGTCGCGTCCCGACCGACCCCGCCCAGCAGGTGCAGGTCCTGCGTCGCCACCGCCTGCGCGCTACCCGCGACCAACCGGCAGACCCCCGGCGCGACAGGTGCGGGAACGCTCGTCGCGGCCGGCGTCAGCCCTGCCGCGGTGAGCTCGGCCAGCACTCCCGGCCGCAGCGACAAGCGCGCCTGCTCCGCGCCCAGCGCGGCTCGCGCGAGCCGCAGGTACCGGTCGAAGGCGACCTCCAGCCCTTCTGGGACCGGCGACAGCACCGGCAACGCCCCAGCCCGGCCGGGCTCCTGCCCGGTGAACGACGCGCCGACATCAGGGTCGGCCGCCGGCTCACCCGACCTGCTCACCGTCCCCACACCACCCCAAGGCCCCCGCTTGTCACCGCACCAGCATGAAGGAGGGACGCCTCCACGCCCAGATGCCAACGTGGCGATCAGCCCTCTCGTCCCACCAGCCATCGTCAGGGGACGCTGACCGGGTGGCGATCGTCTGCGGGATGGTCTTGTCGGGCATGGTGGCGTAGTGATGTCGTTGCCGGCTGGAGAACCGCCCGCGGGCCCGTGGCGTACGGCGCCGCTGGCTGAGTTGCTGGACGTGCTGGAGCAGGTGGCGGGCACGCCGACCGGTCGACCCCGGGTGGTGGCGGTCGACGGTCGCGGCGCCAGCGGGAAGTCCACGCTCGCCGAGCGGCTCCACCGCGCGGTCCCGGCGTCGGCGGTCGTGCACACCGATGACGTGGCCTGGCACCACTCGTTCTTCGACTGGACGGACCTGCTGGCTGGCGGGGTGCTGGAGCCCGTGCGGCGGGGAGAGGCGGTGAGTTACCGCCCACCGGGCTGGGTCGCGCGCGAGCGGCCAGGCGCCGTCGCGGTGCCCGCGGGACTCGACCTGGTCGTCGTCGAGGGAGTCGGGGCCGGCCGGCGCGAGCTGGAGGGTCTGTTGGACGCGGTGGTGTG
>NZ_JABEMA010000001.1 GCF_013004605.1 Pseudokineococcus marinus | reverse complement strand
GGCCCGGGCGGGTCGACCTCCTCGAGCAGCCCGGCCAGCAGCATCTGGTCGACGAGCGCGGAGACGGTCGTGCGCGTCAGCCCCGTGGCCGCGGCCAGGGACGCGCGCGACGGCGGCTCGGCGGCGGCGACGACGCGGGACAGGAGCGCGGCGCTGTTGCGCTCGCGCAGGTCCTCCTGCCGCGTGACGTCCACGCGCGCACCGTGCCACAGCCCCCGGCGCCCACCGCTCCCGGAACGACGACCCGCGTCCTCGCGAAGGCGACGCCCCCTCCACGCCCCGAGCGCCTCCCACGGCGAAGGCGACGCCCCCTTCACGCCCCCAGCCCCTCCCACCGTGAAGGTGACGCCCCCTTCACGCCGAGCCCCTCCCACCGCGGAGGTGACGCCTCCTCCGGGAGGAGGACGGGCGGCACCCCCCGTTGACGGCGCCCCGCCGACCGCTTATGTTCACTGACTGGACGAAAGCCCGACTCGACGACGAGGAGCCCCCCGTGGCACCCACGCCCACCCGTGACGACAAGTTCTCCTTCGGCCTCTGGACCGTGGGCTGGACCGCCAACGACCCCTTCGGCGCGGCCACCCGCCCGGTGCTCGACACCGTCGAGGCCGTGCACCGCCTGTCGGACATGGGCGCCTACGGCATCACGTTCCACGACGACGACGTCGTCCCCTTCGAGACGACGCAGCGCGACGCCGCCGAGCGCACGCGCATCCTCGACCGGCTGCGCAAGGCCCTCCAGGACACCGGCATGCAGGTGCCGATGGTGACGACGAACCTCTTCAGCCACCCGATGTTCAAGGAGGGCGCCTTCACCGCGAACGACCGCGGCGTGCGGCGCTACGCCCTGCGCAAGGCGCTGCTGCAGATGGAGCTCGGCATCGAGCTGGGCGCCAAGACCTTCGTCATGTGGGGCGGGCGCGAGGGCAGCGAGGTCGACGTCGCCAAGGACGTCCACGGCGCGCTCTCCCGCTACAAGGAGGCCGTCGACCTCCTGACGACGCACATCGTCGAGCAGGGCTGGGACATCCGGATCGCCATCGAGCCGAAGCCCAACGAGCCCCGCGGCGACATCCTCCTGCCGACGGTCGGGCACGCCATCGCCTTCACCCACACCCTCGAGCACCCCCACCTCGTGGGCGTGAACCCCGAGGTCGGGCACGAGCAGATGTCCAACCTCAACTTCACGCAGGGCATCGCCCAGGCGCTCTCGGCGGGCAAGCTCTTCCACATCGACCTCAACGGCCAGCACGGGCCCAAGTTCGACCAGGACCTCATCTTCGGCCACGGCGACCTCATCAACGCCTTCACCACGGTCGACCTGCTCGAGAACGGCTTCCCGGGCGGCGGCCCCGCGTACGACGGCCCGCGCCACTTCGACTACAAGCCGCTGCGCACGGAGTCCACCGAGGGCGTCTGGACGTCGGCCGAGGCCAACATGGCGACCTACCTCCTGCTCAAGGAGCGCGCCCTCGCCTTCCGCGCCGACCCGCGCGTCCAGGAGGCCCTCCAGCAGGCGCAGGTCACCGAGCTGGCGACGCCGACCCTCGCCGAGGGCGAGACCCTCGCCGACCTCGTGGCCGACCGCACCGCCTTCGAGGACTTCGACGCCGACGCCTCGGGCGCCCGCCACGGCGGCCAGGTGCGCCTCGACCAGCTCGCCCTCGAGCACCTCATGGGCGCCGCGAGCTGACGCACCACCGGTCGCAGCAGCGACCGTCCACGACCGCGGGGTCGTCGCCCGTCCGGGCGGCGGCCCCGCGGCCGTCCCGCGACGCGTGCGGACCTCGAGCGCCGCCGCGCGCGGACCGGTGGTTGTCCGCGCCCGAGGCCGTGCCCTAGCGTCGATCGTCGATCCGGATCGACCCGCAGGTCGACGCCGGGAGCGGGGGCTCGACCGAGCAGAGAGGTGGCGACGTGCCGACGAGCAAGGACGTCGCCCGGCTCGCCGGCGTCTCCCAGAGCACCGTCTCCTACGTGATGAGCGGCAAGCGGCCCATCTCCGAGGAGGTGCGGCAGCGCGTCCAGGCCGCCATCGAGGAGCTGACCTACCACCCCAACGCGGGCGCCCGGGCCCTCGCGGGGCGGCGCACGCACGTCGTCGGCCTCGTCGTCCCCTTCGGCGCCTCGGCCGACCCGGGCGGCCTCCTGCCCTTCATCGAGACCATCGCGAGCGGCGCGCGCGAGCACGACCACGACGTCCTCCTCGTCACCGCCGACGAGGGGACGAGCGCGCTCACCCGGCTCGAGGGCCGGCGCCTGTGCGACGCCATCGTCCTCATGGAGGTGGAGGCGCGGGACGAGCGGATCCCCGTCGCCTCGGGCCTGCGGGTGCCCGTGCTCCTCGTCGGCGTCCCGGAGGAGCCCGACGGCCTCGTGTGCGTCGACCTCGACT
The DNA here is from genome assembly GCF_013004605.1 of Pseudokineococcus marinus. Taxonomy (GTDB): domain Bacteria; phylum Actinomycetota; class Actinomycetes; order Actinomycetales; family Quadrisphaeraceae; genus Pseudokineococcus; species Pseudokineococcus marinus. The sequence continues at coordinate 44,563 of NZ_JABEMA010000001.1, read as the reverse complement.
TCGCCGCCGCCGGGCGCCTGGCCGTGGAGGGCCTCGTCGAGCGGGGCCACCGCCGCATCGCCGTCCTGGGCTACCCGCCGGAGGCCGTCGAGCGCGACATCGGCTACGTGCGCCGCTTCGGCGACGCGGCCCTCGCCGCGGCGTCGGCGGCGGGCGTCGAGTGCGCGCTCGTGTCGCCCGTCGCGCACACCGCGGCCGCCGTGCGGGCCGCCGTGGGCCGGGCGCTGGAGACGGCGCGGGACGGCGACGGCGCGGACGACGACGGCCTGGACGACCCGGGGCTCGGCCTCGTCGTGGCCAGCGGGGGCGCCGTCCCCCTCGCGCTCACGGCACTCGCCGAGCGGGGCGTCGTCCCGGGGCGCGACGTCTCGGTCGTCGCGATGCTCCCGGACGCCACGGCCGCCGCGACGTCGCCGCCCGTGAGCAACGTCTCGACGGAGAGCCGCGACGTCTCGCGCCGCGCCGTGCAGGAGCTCTTCCGCCTCCTCGGCGACGACCCGCCCACCGGCGGCGGCGTGCACCTCGTCACGCCGCGGCTGACGCACCGCCGCACGACCGTCGCCGGGCCCGCCGGCGCCTGAGACGGCGTCAGAGCCGCAGGCGCACCTCGCGGGCCCCCTCCGGCGTGCGGACGAGCGTCGCCGCGTCCCCCGCCACCTGCACGCCCCACCCGCCGCGGCCGGAGTCCGCCTCGACTACGACCTCGTCGCCGTTCCGCGCGATCGTGAAGGTCGTGCCCGGCCCGTCCTCCCGGGGGACGACGACGGTCGAGCGGTGCCCGTCGGGCAGCGCGTAGAGGCGCAGGACGACGCCCTCGTCCCACGCGTAGTCGGGCCGGTCGTCGCGCGCACCGACGGGCAGGACCGTGCCCGGGCGCACGAGCAGCGGCAGCGAGGTGGCGGCGTGCTGCTCGCGCACCCACCGCGGCCCGGTGACGACCTCGCCCGAGAGCAGGGAGGTCCACTCCCCCTCGGGCACGTAGCAGGAGACGACGCCGTCGCCCGACATGACGGGGGCGACGAGCAGCGCGCCGCCGAGCATGTACTGCCGGTCGAGGAAGGCCGCCGTCGGGTCCTCGGGGTGCTCGAGCACCATCGCCCGCGCCATCGGCAGACCGGCGTCGCTGACCTCGCGGGCGACGCCCGCCAGGTAGGGCATGAGCGCCATCTTGAGCCGCGCGAAGGTGCGGGTGACCTCCACGGCCTCCTCGTCGAAGGCCCACGGCACGCGCACCGAGCTCGAGCCGTGGAGCCGGCTGTGCGAGGACAGCAGGCCGAAGGCCACCCAGCGCTTGAAGACCTCCGGGTCGGGGGTGCCCTCGAAGCCGCCGATGTCGTGGCTCCAGTAGCCGAAGCCGGACAGCCCGAGGGACAGCCCGCCGCGCAGGGTCTCGGCCATGGCCTCGAAGGTCGAGAAGCAGTCGCCGCCCCAGTGCACGGGCATCTGCTGGCCGCCGGCCGTGGCCGCGCGGGCGAAGACGACGGCGCCGCCCTCGCCGTGGTGCTCGCGCAGGACGTCGAAGACCATCTCGTTGTAGGCCTGCGCGTAGTAGTTGTGCATGCGCTGGGGGTCGGACCCGTCGTGCCAGACGACGTCGGTGGGGATGCGCTCGCCGAAGTCGGTCTTGAAGGAGTCGACGCCCATCGCCAGCAGGCGCCGCAGGTGGCCCTGGTACCACTCCCGCGCCGCCGGGCTCGTGACGTCGACGACGCCCATGCCCGCCTGCCACATGTCCCACTGCCACACCCCGCCGTCGGGGCGCCGCACGAGGTGGCCTGCCTCGGCCGCCTCGGCGAAGAGCGGCGACGCCTGGGCGATGTAGGGGTTGATCCACACGCAGGTGCGCAGCCCCTTCTCGTGCAGGCGCTCCAGCATCCCCGCCGGGTCGGGGAAGACCGCCGGGTCCCACTCGAAGTCGCACCAGCGGAACTCGCGCATCCAGAAGCAGTCGAAGTGCACGACGGACAGGGGGACGCCGCGCTCGAGCATCCCGTCGACGGACGCCGTGACGGTCGCCTCGTCGTAGTCCGTCGTGAAGGACGTCGAGAGCCACAGGCCGTAGGACCACGAGGGCACCTGCGGCGCCCGGCCCGTGAGGGCGGTGTAGCGGGCGAGCACGTCCTTCGGCGTCGGGCCGTCGACGACGTAGTACTGGAGCACCTGGCCGGGCACGGACACCTGCGCCCGCGAGACGACCTCGGAGGCGATCTCGAAGGAGACGTGCTCGGGGTGGTCGACGAAGACGCCGTAGCCCCGGTCCGACAGGTAGAACGGCACGTTCTTGTAGGCCTGCTCGCTGGAGGTGCCGCCGTCGGCGTTCCAGACGTCGACCACCTGCCCGTTGCGCACGAAGGGCGTGAAGCGCTCCCCGAGGCCGTAGACGTGCTCGTCGACGGCGAGCGACAGCTGCTCGTGGACGAACTCGCCGCCGTCGTCGGTCGTCACCGCACCCACGGCCTTCGCGCGGCTCGCGGTGAGGAGCCGCCCGCCGGAGCGGAACTCGGCCTCCCAGGCGTCGCCGAGGGGCACGCGCACCGACAGGTCGCCCGAGGTGAGGACGCCCGCCACGTCGTCGACGACGACGTCGGGGACGTGGCCGGGCTTCGCCGCCAGGGCGAAGGACGGGCCGACCGACCGGCGGCCGGCGTGGTGCTCGACCCGGACGCCGATGACGCCAGGTGCCGGAGAGCTGTACGTCACGGTGAGGGCCGGCCGGTTGAGGGTGTCGCCGCGACCGCGGACGACGGCGGTGGGCGCGAGGACGGTCATGCGCCCGTCCCCCGCCGTGATCGAGCGGACCTGCCGGGCCCGGAGCACGTGCGCGCCCGGTCGGTCCTGCCAGTAGCCGTCGGTGAACTTCACGCCGCGCCTCGTCCCCATCGCCGTCGATGCGCATCAACCAGCGCATGCACCGCGGACCGTAGACGGCGGCGGACGGCGAGGACAACACCGCCCGCGCCCGACCGGAGAGCACCCGGCAGGGGCCTTGTCGACGACGACGGCGACGCGCTAGCGTCCGCCGTCGATTCGCATCGACACGGCCGTCGACGTCCGCACCCGAGGTGCGCGGCGCCCGCGGACCGCGCCGCAGACCTCGAAGGAGAGATCCATGCGCCCCCGCACCCGCCGCGCCACCGTCGCCGCCACCGCCGCCCTCGTCCTCGGCGCGGGGTTCACCGCCTGCGGCTCCTCGGGCCCCTCCGCCGACGACCCCGTCGAGCTCTCCTACTGGAGCTGGGCGCCGAACGTGGAGCAGGTCGTCGAGACCTGGAACGCCGAGCACCCCGAGATCCAGGTGACCGTCACGGACGCCGGCGGCAACACCGACACGGCGACGAAGCTCGTCACGCAGACGCGGGCCGGCAACGCGCCGGACATGGCGCAGGTCGAGTACCCGACGCTCCCGTCGCTCGTCGTCGGCGAGGTCGCGGCCGACATCACCGAGCACGTCGACGACGCGACGCGCGACGCCTTCACGGACAGCACGTGGGCCCTCACGACCTTCAACGACGCCGTCTACGGCATCCCCCAGGACGTCGGGCCGATGATGATGCTCTACCGCGCCGACCGCTTCGAGGAGCTGGGCGTCGAGGTGCCCACGACGTGGGAGGAGTACGCCGCGGCGGCCGCGCAGGTGCGCGCCGCCGACCCGACGTCGTACATCGGCACCTTCTCCGTCGACCAGACCGGCTTCTTCGCCGGGATGGCGCAGCAGGCCGGCGCGCAGTGGTGGAGCGTCGACGGCGACGCCTGGTCGGTCGGCATCGACGACGAGGCCTCCCTCGCCGTGGCCGACTACTGGCAGGGGCTCGTGGACGAGGACGCGGTGCTGCAGGCGCCCATCCTCACGCCCGAGTGGAACGCCCAGGTCGCCGACGGCGAGATCCTCACCTGGCCCTCGGCGGTCTGGTCGCCCGGCGTCATCGAGGACGTCGCCCCCGAGACCGCCGGCGAGTGGGCCATGGCGCCGCTGCCGCAGTGGACCGAGGGCGACTCCGCCGTCGGCCTGCAGGGCGGCTCGTCGAGCATCGTCACGACGTCGTCGGACCACCCCGAGGAGGCGGCGCAGTTCCTCGCGTGGCTCAACGGCTCGGACGAGGGGGCGACGGCCCTGCTGACGACGGTCAACAACTACCCCGCCGCCACCGCCGGCCAGGAGGCGGCGACGAGCAACGAGCCCCCGGCCCTGGTGGCGGGCCAGGAGGACTTCTACGACCTGGCGGCCGAGGTCGCGGCGGACACGATCCCCGTCACCTGGGGCCCCAACTACAACGTGACGAACGCCGCCTTCGCCGACGCCCTCGGCGCGGCTGTCCAGGGCGGCGGGTCCTACCGCGAGGCCCTCGAGCAGGTGCAGGCGACGACCGTCGCCGACATGGAGGAGACCGGCTACACGGTCACCCGCTGACGCCCGGCGGGCGCACCCCCGCGCCGCCCAGCACCTCGACCGCCAGCACCGCACCACCCAGCTCCCGCCGTCGCGGCTCGGCCGACCGGCCGCGACGGCGGGCCCCACGACCCGGAGGACCCATGAGCGACGCCGCTCCCTCGCCGCCCTCGGCCGTCCTCGGCGAGCACGGCACCGGCGGCCCCCTGCGGGCCCGCACCGCCCCGTCGTCCCGCCGCCCGAGCGGCGGGCACGGCCGCCGCGGAGGGGGCGGGCGCAGCCTCGCGGGCTACGGGTTCGTCGCGCCGGCGGTCGTCTTCTTCGTCGCCTTCTTCGTGCTGCCGGTGCTCTACGCGATCTACCTCAGCCTGCGCGGCGCCCGGCTGACCGGTGGCGGGGCGCTCGGGATCCGGCGCGAGACGTGGGTCGGCCTCGCCAACTACCGCGACGCGCTCACGGACCCGCAGCTGCTCGCGAGCCTCGGGCGGATGCTCGCGATCGGCGTCATCGCCGTGCCGGTGACGCTCGGCGCGGCCCTGCTCTTCGCGCTGCTCCTCGACGTGCCGCGCGTGCGCGCCGTCCGCTTCTCCCGGACGGCGATCTTCCTGCCCTACGCCGTCCCCGGCGTGGTCGCCAGCCTCCTGTGGGGCTTCCTCTACCTGCCGCGCACGAGCCCCTTCGGCTTCACCGGCATCGGCTTCCTCGACGAGCCGGCGCTCTTCGGGTCGGTGGCCAACATCGCCGTGTGGAGCGGGGTCGGCTTCAACATGATCGTCCTCTTCACCGCCCTGCAGTCGGTGCCCCGCGAGGTCTACGAGGCCGCGCGCATCGACGGGTGCGGCGAGTGGCAGATCGCCCTGCGGATCAAGATCCCGCTCGTCGTGCCCGCGCTCGCGCTCACGGGCCTGTTCTCCCTCATCGGCGCGCTGCAGATCTACGGCGAGCCCCAGACGCTGCGACCGCTGACGAGCAGCATCTCCAGCACCTGGGTGCCGCTGATGAAGGTCTACCGCGACGCCTTCACCACGGACGACATCGGCGGGGCCGCGGCGACGTCGGTCGTCCTCGCCCTCGGCAGCCTGCTGCTCTCGCTGCTCGTCCTCAAGGCCGCCCAGCGGCGCACGAGGAGCTCCTCATGACGACCCTGCAGAGCGCGCCCCGCGCGACGACCACCGGACCGTCCCCGGCGCGCGGCCGCGGGCGTCGCTCGACCCGCTGGCTGCCCACGGTCGTCCTCCTCCTCGGCGCGGCGTACTGCCTCGTGCCCGTGCTGTGGGTGCTGACGGCGGCGACCAAGTCCCCCGGCGAGCTCTTCACCACGGTGCCGTTCCGCCCGGGCACCGGCTTCCTCGACAACCTCCGCGGCCTCTTCTCCTACGGCGGCGGGGAGTTCGGCCGCTGGGCGCTCAACAGCGCGCTGTACGCCGGGGCGGGCTCGCTGCTCTCGACGGCCATGTCGGCGGCGGCGGGCTACGGCCTCGCCAAGTTCGCCTTCCGCGGCCGCCGCGTCCTGCTCGTCGCCCTCTTCGGCGGCGTCCTCATGCCCGGCATCACCCTGGCCGTGCCGCAGTACCTGCTCCTGTCGGCGGTGGGTCTGGCCGGGACGTACTGGTCGGTGCTCCTGCCGCTCCTGGTCAACCCCTTCGGCATCTACCTGTGCTGGGTCTTCGCCAGCTCCTCGGTGCCCGACGAGACGCTGGAGGCGGCGCGGCTGGACGGCGCCGGCGAGCTGCGGACCTTCTGGGCGATCTCGGTGCCGATGATGCTGCCCGGGCTGGTGACCGTGCTGCTGCTGCAGTTCATCGGCATCTGGAACAACTTCCTCCTGCCCTTCATCATGCTCTCCGACCAGGGCCGCTACCCGCTCACGCTCGGGCTCTACACCCTGCTCGCGCGCGGCTCGGGCGAGAGCGCGCTGTACAGCCTCGCCGTCACCGGCGCCGCCGTCTCGGTCGTCCCCCTCGTCGCGCTCATGCTCGTGCTGCAGCGCTTCTGGCGCGTGGACCTGCTCAGCGGCGGCGTCAAGGGCTGAGCCGCACCCTCTCCGCCGCCCGTCCGCCCACCCGACGACGCCCGCCCGCACCGTCGCCGCCCGCCTGCCCGCCCGACGCCGCCCGCCCCGCCGGAGGACCCCGTGCCCGACCTGACGACGCCCACCCGCCGGACGCGGCCGTGGCCCACCGAGGGCCTGTCCTACGGCGGGGACTACTCGCCCGAGCAGTGGCCGCGCGAGGTCTGGCAGGAGGACGTGCGCCTCATGGGCGAGGCGGGGGTCAACCTCGTCACCCTCGGCGTCTTCGCCTGGAGCCGGCTGGAGCCCGAGCCCGGGCGCTTCGACTTCGCCTGGCTCGACGAGGTCATGGACCTCCTGCACGCCTCCGGCGTCCGCGTCGACATGGCGACGCCCACCGCGGCCCCGCCGCTGTGGCTGCACCGCGCCCACCCCGAGGTGCTGCCCGTCGACGCCGACGGGCGGCGCTGGAGCCAGGGCGGACGGCTCGGGTGGTGCCCCAGTTCCCCGGTCTTCCGCGAGCACGCCCTGCGCGTCGTCGACGCCCTCGCCGAGCACGTCGCCGGGCACCCCGCGCTCGCCCTGTGGCACGTGTCCAACGAGCTCGGCGGCGGGAACGCGCGCTGCTGGTGCGACGTCTCGGCCGCCGCCTACCAGCGCTGGCTCGCCGAGCGGCACGGCACCCCCGAGGCGCTCGACGCGGCCTGGGGCACCGCCTTCTGGGGTCACACGGCCACGTCGTTCGACCAGGTGCTGCCCCCGCGGTCCGCGGGCGCCGACCTCAACCCCGCGGCGGTCCTCGACTTCCGCCGCTTCTCCTCCGACGCGCTGCTCGAGCACTACCTCGCCGAGCGGGAGGTGCTCGAGCGCCGGACGCCGGGCGTCCCCGTCACGACGAACCTCATGGTCCACGCGGGCGGCGCCGTGGCCGACTACGCCACCTGGGCGCCGCACGTCGACGTCGTCGCGGACGACCACTACGTCGTCGCCGACGACCCGCGCGGGTGGCAGGAGCTGTCCTGCAGCGCCGACCGCGTGCGCGGCCTCGCCGAGGGGCGGCCGTGGCTGCTCATGGAGCACTCGACGAGCACCGTGGTCTACCAGGCGCACAACCGCGCGAAGGCCCCCGGCGAGATGCTGCGCAACAGCCTCGCGCACGTCGCCCGCGGCGCGGACGGCGCGCTCTTCTTCCAGTGGCGGGCCTCCACCGCGGGGGCGGAGCAGTGGCACTCGGCGATGGTGCCGCACGCCGGCCCGGACTCCGACCGCTTCCGCGAGGTCGTCGAGCTCGGGCGGTGCCTGCGGGCCCTGGCCGAGGTCCAGGGGTCGGTCGTCGACCGCCCGCAGGTGGCGCTCCTCGTCGACGTCCCCTCGGCGTGGGCGCTCGAGGGCTTCCCGCTGACGTCGCAGGTCGACCCCGAGGAGCGGCCCCTGGCCCTGCACCGCGCGCTGTCCGACCTCGGGGTCGTCGTCGACGTCGTCCCGCCCGCGGCGGACCTGCGGGACTACCGCGCCGTGGTCGTGCCCGCGCTGCACCTCGTCGACGACGCGGCGGCGGAGGCGGTCGCCGACGTGGCCCGCCGGGGCGGCCACGTCCTCGTGACGCACCTGTCGGGGATCGTCGACGAGACCGCCCGCGTGCGCGCCGGCGGCTACCCCGGCGCCTTCCGCGACCTCCTCGGCGTCCGGTCCGAGGAGCTCCACCCGCTCCAGCCGGGCGAGCGCGTCGGGCTCAGCGACGGCGGCTCGGCCACGGCCTGGACCGAGCTCGTCCGGGCGGTGGACGCCGAGGTGCTCGTGGCGACGGCGACGGGCGCCCTCGCGGGCGCGCCGGCCCTCACCCGGCGCACGCTGCCGGGGGGCGGGACGGCCTGGTACGCGGCGACGCGCCCCGACGCCGCCACCGAGCGGGCCCACCTCGGCGCCTTCCTCGCGGCCGCCGGCGTCGCCCCCCTCCTGCCCGACCTGCCGGACGAGGTCGAGGCGGTCCGTCGGCGGGGTGCCGGCGGCAGCTGGCTCTTCCTGCTCAACCACGGCGACGTCGACCACCGCGTCGAGGGCGCCCGCGGCACCGACCTGCTGACCGGCCGCCACCACGACGCCGCCGTCGTCCCCGCGGGCGCCGTCGTCGTCCTGCGCGAGGAGGCCGGCCCCGCCGCCTGACCGCGGGCCCGGTCCGCGGTGGACCGGCGCGCCCCGGCGCTTGTCGCCGCGCCGGACCGGTTGCTAGCGTCGGCGCCGTCGATCCGTATCGACGGCTCTTGGCGCCCGCTCGTGGCGGTGCACCGCGGCCGACGTCGATGCGCATCACCCGCCCGGCCGCACGGGCTCGGCGGACCCCGGCTCGACGAGGAGCGCACGTGCCCACGAGGACCGCCACCACCGCCGCCAGCAGCACCTCCGGACCCGCCGCCACGGGGCGGTCGAGGCGCACCGTCGCCGCGGCCGCCGCGGCCCTGCTCGGCGCCGTGGGCCTCGCCGCCTGCGGCGGGGGGGACGACGCCGGGTCGGGCGACCCGGCCGACGTCACGAGCATCACCGTCCAGGACACCTTCGTCACCGACCCGGGCGCCACCTTCTACGGCGAGCAGCTCGACGCGTGCGGCGAGGAGGTCGGCGTGGACATCGAGCGGCAGTCGATCCCCGGCGGCGACATCATCTCCCGCGTCCTGCAGCAGGCGTCCTCGCAGACGCTCCCGGACGTCCTGTCGATCGACAACCCCGACGTGCAGCAGCTGGCCGACGCCGGGGCGCTCGCCCCGCTCGACCAGTACGGCGTCTCCGCCGAGGGCTACAGCCAGGGCGTCGTCGACGCCAACACCTACGAGGGCGAGCTCTACGGGCTGCAGCCCACGACGAACACCCTCGCGCTCTTCTACGACCCCGCCGCCCTGGAGGAGGCGGGCGTCGAGCCGCCGACGACCTGGGACGAGCTGCGCTCCGCCGCCGAGACCCTCACCGAGGGCGACCGCTACGGCATCGCCTTCTCGGCCCCGCCGAGCTACGAGGGCACGTGGCAGTTCCTGCCCTTCATGTGGTCCAACGGCGGCGACGAGTCCGACATCGCCACGCCGGAGACGGCCGAGGCCCTCCAGCTGTGGGTGGACCTCGTCGAGAGCGGCTCCGCGTCGCCGTCGGTCGTCACGTGGGGCCAGGAGGACGTCAACGACCAGTTCATCGCGGGCAACGCGGCGATGATGGTCAACGGCCCGTGGCAGTTCCCCGTCCTCGCGCAGAACCCGGACGTGGACTACGAGGTGACGACCCTGCCGGCACCCGAGGCCGGCGGCACCGTCTCCGCGCCCCTCGGCGGTGCGACGTGGACCCTGCCCGCCACCGGCGACGAGGCGCGCCAGCAGGTCGCGGCCGACGTCATCGCCTGCATGGGCACCGACGAGAACATCGTCGAGGACGCCCTCACCAACAGCACGGTCCCCTCCAAGCCCGAGCTGGGCGAGCAGGTCGTCGCCGAGGACCCGCGCATCCAGGCCTTCGTGGACCAGGTGCCCGACCTGCGCTCGCGCACCGGGGAGCTCGGCGCGGAGTGGACGGACGCCGCGACGTCGATCTACGAGGCCGTCCAGACGGCGCTCACCGGCGGGGCGACGCCGGAGCAGGCGCTCGAGCAGGCCCAGGGGCGCTGAGCCGCCCCGTGAGCACGACGACGACGCGGACGGACGGCGCCGCCGCCCGTCCGCAGGACGGCTCGGGCGACGGCCCGACGGCGGACGGCGCCGCGCCGCGCCGGTCGCGCTGGCGCGGGCCGCGCGCCCGGGTGCGCCTGCTCGAGCTGGCGTTCCTGGCGCCGGCCGTGCTGTACCTGCTGGCCTTCTTCGGCTACCCGGTCGTCCAGAACCTCCTCATGGGGTTCCAGGACTACACGACGCGGACCTTCGTCACGGGTGAGGCGCCGTGGGTCGGCCTCGACAACTACGCGACCGTCCTCGGCGACCCCGCCTTCGGCCGGACCGCCCTCAACACGGCGATCTTCACCGTCGGGTCCATCGCGGGGCAGTTCGTCCTCGGGCTAGCCATCGCCGTCTTCTTCCGCCGCCGCTTCCCCCTGGGGAACCTGCTGCGCTCGCTGCTCCTGCTGCCGTGGCTCATCCCGCTGATCGCCGCGAGCGCCGTGTGGGGCTGGATCCTCGACCGCGACAACGGCGTCCTCAACCAGGTGCTCGGCGCCCTGGGGATCGTCAGCGGGTCGCCGGGATGGCTCACCGACACGTCGCTGGCGCTCGTCGCGGTCATCGTCGTCAACATCTGGATCGGCATCCCGTTCAACACGACGATCCTCTACGCCGGGCTGCAGGACGTCCCCGAGGAGCTGTACGAGGCGGGCTCGCTCGACGGCGCCACGGGCTGGCGGGCCTTCCGGCACATCACCTGGCCCCTGCTGCGACCGGTGGTCACGGTCGTGCTGGTGCTCGGCGTCGTCTACACGCTGAAGGTCCTCGACGTCATCCTCGGCCTCACGCAGGGCGGGCCGGCCGGGGCCACGCAGACCCTCGCCGTGCAGTCGTACAACCTGTCCTTCACCCAGTTCGAGTTCGGCCTCGGGGCCGCGGTCGGCAACGTCCTCATCGTCGTGTCGCTGCTCTTCGCCGTCCTGTACCTGCGCGCCAACCGCCGCGCGGTCGACGAGTGAGGTCGCCCGCGGCGCCCCGCCCGCCGCGCGAGCCGGAGACGCCCACCCTGGAGAACCCATGTCGCTGAACGCGTCCCTCCCCGTGCCCGACGCCGCGCGCCCCGCCGGCGACGCCCGGCGGAGCGCCCCGGACGGCGGCGCCCCCGCGCCGGCCCGTCGCCGCCGCCGGAGCTGGGGCTCGACCGCGGTCGGCGTCGCGCTCCTCGCCGTCCTGCTCTTCCCGCTGTACTGGATGGTCAACGTCTCGCTGCAGCCGGCGGGCTCGGCGTCGCGGACGTCGTGGTTCCCCTCCCAGCTGAGCTTCGAGGGCTACCGCACGGCCTTCGAGCAGCAGAGCGGCAACCTCGTGACGAGCCTCGTGGTCTCGCTCGGCGCCGTCGCCCTGAGCCTCGTCATCGCGGCCCCGGCCGCCTACGCGCTGGCGCAGTTCCGCATCCGCTACGCCGGGGTGGTGCTCTTCGGCGTCCTCATCAGCCAGATGATCCCCGGCATCATCGTGGCCAACGCGCTCTACAGCGCCTACAACGACCTCGGCCTGCTCAACACCGTCGGCGGCCTCGTGCTGGCCGACGCGACGGCGGGGATCCCCTTCGCGATCCTCATCCTGCTCGCCTTCATGCGCAGCCTCGAGCCGTCGCTCGTCGAGGCCGCCCGGGTCGACGGCGCGGGACCGATCAGGGCCTTCGTGTCCGTCGTGCTGCCCATCAGCCGCAACGCGCTCATCACCGCGGGGCTCTTCACGTTCCTCTTCGCCTGGGGCGACTTCCTCTTCGCCCTGACGCTGACGACGACGGCCGACGTCCGACCCATCACGCTGGGCCTCTACCAGTACATCGGGACCTACGTGAGCGACTGGAGCACCGTCATGGCGACCGCCGTCATGGCCTCGCTGCCCGCCATCGCGCTGCTCGTCCTCGCCCAGCGGTACGTCGCCGCGGGCGTCACGGGCGGCGCGGTCAAGTGACGAGCAGCCGCGAGCACCACCCCACCCGCAGGAGGAGCGCATGAGCGAGACGACGTACCGCACCTCGGAGGACGGCGCCGCCGGACCCGACCCCGCGCCGCTGCCCCTGCGCGCGCGCCGCGAGGAGCCGCTGCGCGTCCTCGTCTGGGGCGAGAACCGCCACGAGCAGACCGAGCCCGAGGTGGCCGCCCGCTACCCCGACGGCATGCACGGCGCCATCGCCGCGGGCGTCGAGGCCAACCTCGGTGAGCGCGCCGTCGTCCGGACGGCGACGCTCGACGACCCGGAGCACGGCCTCGCCGAGGAGGTGCTCGCCGGCACCGACGTCCTCACGTGGTGGGGCCACGCGGCCCACGACGAGGTGGACGACGCCGTCGTCGAGCGGGTGCACCGGCACGTGCTCGCGGGCATGGGGCTGCTCGTCCTGCACTCCGGCCACTGGTCGAAGATCTTCACGCGCCTCATGGGGACCTCGTGCACGCTGCGGTGGCGCAGCGCGCACGACCGCGAGCTCGTCTGGACGGTGGACCCGACCCACCCCATCGCCCGCGGCGTCCCGCACCCGATGGTCATCGACGAGGACGAGATGTACGGGGAGCACTTCGACATCCCCGCCCCCGACGAGCTCGTCTTCCTCTCGACGTTCTCGGGCGGGGAGGTCTTGCGGTCGGGCTGCACCTTCAAGCGCGGCCACGGGCGCGTCTTCTACTTCTCCCCCGGCGACCAGGACTACCCCGTGTACTTCCACGAGGGCGTCCGCCGGGTCATCTCCAACGGCGTCGAGTGGGCCGCCAGCGACCGCCGCGAGCGCTCGGCGCCGGTGCTGCTGCGCTACGAGACCGAGCGGTTCTGGAGCGGTCACGGCTACACGGGCGCGGTCGACCCCGCGGCGCGCGTGGCCGGGCAGGACGGGGCGTGAGCCACCGCGTGCTCGACCTCGCCCCCGGCGAGCGGCTGCCGGTCGTGTCCGTCGGGGCGGGCGGCATGGGCCGGGCCTGGCTCGAGGTGCTCGAGGCCTCCCCGGACGCCGAGCTCGTCGGCCTCGTCGACCTCGACCTCGACGCCGCCCGCCGCGCCGCTGCGGACCTCGGCCGGCCCGACCTGCCGCTGGGGCGCGACGCCGTCGAGCTGGCGCGCGCGACCGGTGCGCGGGCCGTCGTGGACGTCACCGTCCCGGCCGCCCACCACCCCGTGACGACGGCGGCGCTGGCGGCCGGCCTGCCCGTCCTGGGCGAGAAGCCGGCGGCGGCGACGCTGGCGCAGGCGCTCTCGCTCGTCGCGGCCGCCGAGGTGACCGGCGAGCTCTTCATGGTGAGCCAGTCGCGGCGGTGGAACCCGCAGGTGTCGCTGCTGCGCGACGCCGTCGCCCTGCTCGGCGGGGCGGGCACCCTGACGACGGAGTTCTTCCGCGCGCCCCGCTTCGGCGGCTTCCGCGAGGAGATGGAGCACCCGCTCCTCGTCGACATGGCGATCCACGCCTTCGACACCGCACGGCACGTCCTCGGCGACGAGCCCGCCGCGGTGTGGTGCACGACGTCCAACCCGCCGTGGAGCTGGTACCGCGGCGACGCGAGCGCCGCGGCCGTCGTCATCACGGGCGGCGGGGCGCGCTACTCCTACACCGGCTCCTGGTGCGCGCCGGGCGAGGAGACCTCGTGGAACGGGCGGTGGACCGCCAGCTGCGCCCACGGCTCGGTGCGCTGGGACGGCGACGACGAGCCCGTCGTCGCCGTGGCCGAGGACGCGCCCGCCGAGGTCCGCGCCGGGGTGGACGCGCTGCTCGCCGGGCCGCGCTCGCCCTTCGACGGCATCGCCGGCGCCCTCGCCGTCTTCTGCGCGGCCCTGCGCACCGGCGGGTCGCCGAGCGGCGAGGTGCACGAGAACGCCATGAGCCTCGCGGTGGTCGAGGCGGCCGTCGCCTCGGCGGGCAGCGGACAGGTCGTCGACCTCGACGAGCTCCTCGAGGGCGCCCGCGCCGAGGCCGTGGCCGCCGAGCGCGACGAGCGGGTCCGCGAGCGCCTGCGCGCGTGGCCGGGCGTGCGCGCCGCGCTGGCGGCCCCGGCTCCCGCCTGAGCCGCCGCGCGCCCGAGCGGACGCGCCAGGGCCCGGACCCGCCAGGAGGCGGGACCGGGCCCTGCGTCGTCGTGGTGCGGGGCCCTGCGTCAGCGGGCGAGGAAGTCCAGCAGCCGCTCGTTGAACTCACGGGCGTGGCTCACGTTGAAGCCGTGCGGGGCGTCGTCGACGACGTGCACCTCGCTGCCGGCGACGGCCTCGTGGGTGCGCTTCCCGGACCCCTCGAAGGGCACGACGCCGTCGCCGCCGCCGTGGAGGACGAGCGTCGGCACCGTGACCGACGGCAGGTCGCCGCGGAAGTCGGTGGTGGCGAAGGCCTCCATGCACTCGAGCGTGGCCTTCTCGTCGGACTGCTCGCACAGCGCGATCGCCTGCTGGCGCTGCTCCTCCGTGACCTTGAGGTCGTCGCCGACGGAGAAGAACTGGGTCGTGAACTGGTCGAAGAAGGCCGAGCGGTCGCTCTTGAGGCCGTCCTCGAACTGCTGCGCCGTGGCGTCGTCGAGCGGGCCCTCGGGGTTGTCGCCCGTCTGCGCCATGTACGGCGGGACGGCGGCCGCGAAGACGACGCTGCGCAGGCGGTCCTGGCCGTGGCGGGAGACGTAGCGCGCCACCTCGCCGCCGCCCATGGAGAACCCGACGAGGGTGACGTCGGTGAGGTCGAGCTCCGTGAGCAGCGCCTGCAGGTCGTCGGAGAGCGTGTCGTAGTCGTAGCCGCTGCGGGTCTTGTCGCTGCGCCCGAAGCCCCGGCGGTCGTAGGTGACGACGCGGTAGCCGGCGGCCTCGAGGGCCGGCACTTGCTCGGACCAGGACTCGCCCGACAGCGGCCAGCCGTGGATGAGGACGACCGGGCGACCGGTACCGCCGGTGTCGTCGACGTGGAGGTGCGTGTCCTTGAAGAGCCCGTGGTGGGCGGTGACCTCGGCCATGGTGCGCGTCCTCTCGCTCGACGGGCCCGCTGCGGGAGCGGGTGGTGTGTCGCGCACGACGCTAACGAGGGCGACTGTGTCGCGCACGATGTGCGCCGGGACGTGCCTCCGGACGTGGCCTGGGCGCACTACCCTCCGCAGGTGGCAGCAGCGGAGAGCGAGGTCCCGGTCGACGGACGCTTGTGCCTCGCGCTCTACCGGGCGGCCCACGCCATGGACGCCATCTACCGGGCGCTCCTCGCGGGCTCGGGACTCACCTACCCGCAGTACACGGTGCTGTCGGTGCTGCGGCAGGACGGCCCGGCCCCGGTGATGGCGCTGGCGCGGCGCCTGGGGCTGTCGTCGAACACCGTCTCGCCGCTGCTCAAGCGGCTCGAGGCCCAGGGCCTGCTCACGCGGGACCGGGGTGCGCAGGACGAGCGCACGGTGCTCGTCGCGCTGACGGCGGCGGGGCGGGGACTGGCGGAGGAGCTCGCCGACGTGCCGACCCGGGTCACCGCCGCCTCGGGGCTCACCGAGGGCGAGCAGGACGACCTCGTGGGTCGCCTCCACGAGCTCGCCGGGGCCCTGCAGGCCGGCACCGACCGCTGAACGACGACGGGGCCCACCCGGCGGCCCACGACCGCAAGCCTCACCACCGCGCGCGTCACCCTTGATCGCCTGGGACGGGGTTCATCCCCGAGATGCGCTCACCACCCGCCGAGAGCGCAGCTGTCCTCGCCTGTCGCGACGTCGGACGGCGTCAGCGCCGCCGGCGGTGTCGAGCGGCTCGGCGCCACGTCAAACCAAGGAATATCGGTCGCACATGGAGAGCGGTCAACGACGAGGTGACCGACCCAGGGCCAACGCCACACCAACCTCGCGCCACCTCTACTCGGCGACGTCCACCGACGGACACCGGCACCGACGGACAGTCGTTTCATCATCAAGCCCTGTCCGATCTTTACACGTTCGTGATGATGTGTGAGCGTGTTCGGGCCAGCCGGTGCCCGTGGCACCGGACAGCGACAGCAAGGAGCCCTCATGCGCACGCTGAAGCTCGCCACCACCCTGTCCCTGGCCGCCACCGTGGCCGTCGGCACGTCGATGACCGCACAGGCCGCCTCACCGCAGTACGAGACGGTGACCAGCCAGAGCGGGGTCGCCACCACAGCGGTCGCGCCCGCCGAGGCCAGCGACGCCGAGATGACCACGGCGATCGAGCAGCACCAGCGCACCACCCAGGCCGCGCCGGCCGCAGCCAGCCCCTCGGCGATCGCCGCGACCGGCGACTACTACTCCTACTGCGAAGAGGGCAGCAGCGGGATGATGGTCTGGACGAACAACGCCCCCAGCAACTGCTACGGCTGGTACTACGAGTACCTCGACGGCCAGCGCGTCTCCAAGGTCAACATGCTTCAGCTCAAGGCCAATGACCCCGGCCTCTCGGGCCAGCAGGAGCAGCGCCTCATCGACTGGTGCAACGCCAACGGCTTCTACTGCAACATCGCCAGCGCCCTCATCCCCTTCGGCGCTGGCAAGGTCGGCAAGTACCTCCTCAAGCTGGTCGCCTGACCGAAGGCATCCACCCAACACGACATTCACGCGTGGAGGTGATGGCCCGGCGCACGCGTCGGGCCATCACCTCCACACGTCTCCGCCAGGCGCACGGCCCCCACGGCGGGGCCTCGCCGCCTGCGCCATGCCCCTCCTCCAGCAAGGAAAGTGCCTCCCGGTCGGCGTCCCGCTGTCGCTCCTGATCCGGTGTCGATCTGGTCGTGCGCGGCAGCTCGAGCGCGTGCTCAGCCGGGGCTGGGCGCCGGCCCTCTGCGGGCCCGGTCGCCCAGTAGCGGGTCATCGCCCCACCACCACACCCCGTCGGCGTCCGGGACCATCAAGTCGGCGTTGCGTCCGAGGGGCTCGCCGACATCGCCGATGACGATGTCGTCGGCGAGGTTGACCGCTGGGTCGCCGGAGTGGTTCGCCAGGACGTCCCCGTCGAGCTCTCGGCGCAGTCCCGTGGCGAAGCCCCACCACGGGTGTCGGTAGACCAGGTGCAGTACAGGGACGTCGTCGACGACGCTCGACCACGAGCTCAGCAGGTACGCACCGTTGGCGTCGAAGTGCCCGCCACCGCCCGGACGGGTCTGTGGGTCGAGTTGGCGCACCACCTCGCGGCGAACCCGCTCCGCCCACTCCCCGGGTGTCGACCCGTCGAAGACCCTCACTGTGCCGAGACTGCACCAGCAGGCGACGTCCCGGCGAGGGTCTCGCCCAACGATCGTCAGCGGCACGGCTGATCGGCGCCTCGGCCACGCTTAGGGCCGAGGCGGCGCCGCCGTGCTGACTGAGGAGAGGTGGTGCTGCGATGCGTCGAACGGCGTTCTTCCGGGCTTCGTCGTGCTGCCGCTGACTCTGGTGCCGGCGGCCGTCGGGGGCCCGCTCCTTGTGGTGGACGCCAGCCTGCGTCGGTAGGCGATCGCCGGCCGGACAGCGTCCCGCTGTCGATCGCTGATCGGGACGGTAGCCAAGCGGGCCAGGTGGGGTTCTGCTCACTGCCGGAGGTGCGCGGCCGATGATGCGTCGATGCCACCGTCTCAGATGCACCGCCGCTTCGACCGGGCAGTCCGCTGGTGAGGCGCTGGTGGCGTCGGCGGCGCGAGGACAGCGTCCAGTCGAGGATCGACCGCTACGGGCACGCAGCCCAGTGCGTCATGGACGACGAGCTCGGTGAGGACCGGGTCGTCGCCTACACGGTCGGCTTGTCAGCGCGGGACCATCCGGAGCTGATGTGCACTGGGTTACCGGCTGACTCCGCCGGCTGGCTGCTCAACCAACTGGGCAACCGGGTGCATGCTGGAGCGGTGCTGCGGCACGGCACCGTCCTGGACGCCGGCGAGCCGGGTGAGCCCCACCCCGTCGCCATCATCGACGTCGAGGACGACGACGAGCTCGAAGTGGTCGAGGAGATCTACGGCCACCGCCCCGCGCTGCAGGTCATCTACACCGACTCCACCGGCCGCTTCCCCTGGCACGACGGCTACGCGAACCGACCCGTCGACCAAGACCTGCGCGGACAGGTGCCGGTGCATCTGCTCGCCCTGCCCTGCCCCGACGTGGACCCGTCCCCGAAGGCCGCGGAGATCGCCGGGCTCGTCATCACGAGCCAGGTCGTGCTGGACGGCGCGCCGGTCACCGTGGTCGTGCGCGAAGCAGACGGCGCCTGGTTGCTGCTGGAGACCGACGCCCAGTACGAAGAACCCGACGACCTCCACCTCGTGCACATCGATCACCTCATCGAGGCCGACCCATCGCTCACCGAGGTCGTCGACATCCCTGCCGGTAGCCGCGCCACCCGCGACAGCCGCCACGCACCGTGGGTGCGGTGGCCACTCGGCTCGGCCTAAGCGCCAGCGGTCGCGGCCACGCCATCAGCCATCGCCATCTGGCACGCCCCGCAACCATCGGCGGCTACTTGCCGAAGGCCGACGCCCGAAGGCGCCTTGACTCCTCGTGGTCTGTCCAGACGACGACGAGGTCTTCGCCGTAGTGGTGGTAGTGCCCCTCGTCGTAGCAGCGGAGCACATCCTCAGAAGCGTCCTCGGGCACCGGGGCATCCGAGTAGTCGCCATCGACGACGGCGTGCTCCCACAGGACCTCGCACACAGGGCCCCGCCGAGTCCACCACAGATACCCACCGACTTGCTCGTACCAGTGTTCGACCTCGACCAGGAGGAGCCCGACCTCCGCATCGCCGCGCAGCAGTCGGCCGACTCGCTGGCGGTAGCGGTCGAAGCGCGGATCTGGACGGCGCTGGGAGACGTCAGGACGGTGCGGCATTAGGCAGCGACGCTACGGGCAGTTGTCGGTCGAACGGGAGTCCGCCGGCTGACCCGATCGTGGCTGCGCGCAGCCTGCCGCCGCAGCCCTGCGGCTGCGCCACTTGGGATCGCTATCCGGTCACGTCGCCTGGTCGCCGCGGGTCGGCTGTCGCCGACTCGTACCGGAGTGCCAGGCGCTGAAGCGCGGGGTGGGCTGCCAGGCTGCTGCCCTGCACGGCCGAGAACTCGGACCTCGTCGTAGGCGCCAGGGCCGTCCGGAGGGGCCGTTAGCCTTGGGTGACGTCCGTGACGATGTGTGGAGGAAGCGTGCCCGTCCAGCACCTGCTGCGGCTGCGGCTGCTGGTGGTGCTGCTGGCTGTCGTGTGCGGGCTGGTGGCGTTGATGGGGACGTCGGTGTCCACCGCCGCAGCTCAGAGTGCAGTTGGGGTACCGGTCGTTGCCGCTTCGCCCGCGGTGGTCGTCGGTCAGGACGGCTCGCCGGCGCAGTCCGGCGATGGGGCGCAGGTCTTCTGCGAGGACGGGCATGTGGCCCTGTCCCCCGTGACGCATGTGGGCGCCCTCACCTTCACCGGTGTCGGGCTGTGGGCGGACCTGCCGATGAGGGCGGCCCTGCTGATGGCGGCTGCCACCGGGCCGCGTGGGCCGCCGCAGGCCACCGTGGGCGTCGCCGCTGTCGGCGCGGCGTCTGGTCCTGATACCCGGGCTCCGCCGGTCTCCTCCCGCTGATCTCTCTCCTGCGTGCCGTGGGCCCTGGGGAGGTTTCCCCAACCCCGGCCGGAGGGTCTCTGTTGAACCGTTCGTCGCTCGTGCGCGCCCTGATGTCCCTGGCCGCGCTGGTCGCGGCCACCGCGATCGTCCTGACCACCTCACCGACCTTGGGTCTGGACCTGCGCGGAGGGACGCAGGTCGTCCTGCAGACCCGCGACACAGCGACCGTGGAGGCGGACGCGGAAGCTACCGACCGGGTGCTGGAGGTCCTGCGCCGGCGGGTGGACGCCCTGGGTGTCGCCGAGCCGACCCTGGCCCGCTCCGGTGAGCAGCGGATCGTGGTGGAGCTGCCGGGTCTGCAGGAGCCGCAGGAAGCGGTCGAGGTGATCGGCCGCACCGCCCAGCTCAGCTTTCACCCGGTCTTGAGCGACCCAGCCGCTGCTCCGGACACTGTGCAGGGCGCCCCGACGCCGGCTGAAGGCGCCCCGAGCGTCGACGAGAGCGGTGCACCGGTGGCCTTGGGGCCCGCGGCGCTGACCGGGGAGGGCGTTGAGGCCGCCTCGGCGGGAATCGACCCGCAGGGCACTTCCGGGTGGTTCGTGGGCGTCGACTTCGGTGAAGGAGCCCAGGCGTGGGAGGCGTTGACCGGGCAGGCGGCGTGCGCCCCGCTCGGAAATCCCGCCCGGCGGGTCGCGATCGTGCTGGACGAGGAGGTCATCTCCTCCCCGCAGGTCAACGTCGACGTCGCCTGCGAGGTGGGGATCCAGGGCGGCAGCACCCAGATCACGGGGTCCTTCACCCAGCAGGAGGCCCAGGACCTGGCTGCCCTGGTCGAGGGCGGCGCGCTGCCGGTGCCGGTCGAGGTGATCGAGCAGCGCACCGTGGGGCCCACCCTGGGGGCCAGCGCGATCGAGGCCAGCATGACCGCGGTCGCGCTCGGGCTGGCCGCGACCGCGGTGTTCATCACCGTCGTCTACCGGCTGGTGGGGCTGCTGGCCGTCATCGCCCTGACCTGTTACGCCCTAATCTCCTACGCGGCGCTCCTCACCCTGGGCGCCACCATCACCCTGCCCGGGCTCGCGGGATTCGTCCTGGCCGTGGGGATGGCCGTCGACGCCAACGTGCTGGTCTACGAACGAGCCCGCGAGGAGTACACGATCGGCGCCCGCAGCGGCCGCCGTACCCTGCGCGCCGCGCTCGTGCACGGCTTCCGCAAGGCGTTCTCGGCGATCGCCGACTCCAACATCACCACGCTGCTGTCGGCGGGGCTGCTGTTCTTCCTCGCCTCGGGCCCGGTCCGCGGTTTCGGGGTCACCCTGGGCGTCGGGGTGGTGGTCTCGATGTTCTCCGCCCTGGTCATGACCCGGGTCCTGACCGAGGTCGCTCTGGCCCGCCCGAGCATCGCCCACCGCCCCCGGGTCAGCGGTATCGCCTCCATCGGGCGGGTTCGGAGCCACCTCAGCTCCCGGGACCAGGACTGGCTGCGCCGCCCCGCCCTGTGGCTGATCCCGGCCCTGGCCGTGACCGGGGCCCTGCTCGCCGGGGTCGCCGTGCGGGGCCTGGAGCTGGGCGTGGAGTTCACCGGCGGGCGCAGCATCGAGTACGCCCTGCAGGCGGCGGTACCCGTCGAGACCGCCCGTGACGCCGTCGCCGGCGCCGGCTTCCCCCAGGCCGTGGTGCAAGAGGCCGGTGACGGCGACGTCCGGGTCCGCCTCGCGCCCATCACCGACACCGAGCAGCAGCAGATCCGCGACGGGCTCGCCGGTGTCGCCGGCCAGGCCACGGTCGTCAGCGACGAGCTGATCGGCCCGACCTTGGGCGAGGAGCTGCGCCGCAACGCCCTGATCGCCCTCGGGGTGGCCCTGGCAGCCCAGCTGGCCTACCTCGCCGTCCGCTTCCGGTGGGTCTTCAGCGCCGGCGCCGTCGCAGCCCTGGGCTGCAACGTGGCCGTCGTCGTCGGCTTCTTCGCCTGGACCGGGCGCACCCTGGACGGGGTCTTCCTCGCCGCCGTCCTGACCGTCATCGGGTACACCGTCAACGACTCCGTCGTCGTCTTCGACCGGGTCCGCGAGACCTGGGCCCGGCGCCGCGAGGAATCTTTCGCCCGGGTCTGCGGGTCTGCCGTCCTGGCGACTCTGCCCCGCACGGTCAACACCGGCGCCAGCACCCTTTTCGTGCTCATCGCCCTCCTGGTCCTCGGCGGGGACTCGCTGTCCGACTTCGCCACCGCCCTCATCCTCGGCGTGGTCGCCGGGACCGTCTCCACCGCCGTCGTCGCCGCCCCGGTCACCGTCCTGGCCCACCGTCGGTGGCCTACGCCACCACCCGCCGCGACCATCACCGCACGAGCCCCGACGGCCCGAGGGCCCCTCCAGAGCGGAGCAGTGGTCTGAGATGCCCCCTGCCAGCATCCCCACGTCGACGAGGTCCAACGACCCCACGAGCCGGGCAGCCCGTCCCAGGAGGACCACGTGAGCACCTCACCCGCCCACGGCGACCCGACATCACCGCCGCGGCACCGGCACGTCGTGCAGTTGTGGCCGGTCCTGGTGCCCGTACTGGCTGTCGTGGTCCTCGCGGCGACGTGGGGCCGCGAACTCGGGCCCGTCCCGGTCGTGCTCGTCGCAGCCGTGCTGGCCAGCTCGGTCCTGGCCGCCGTCCACCACGCCGAGGTCGTCGCGCACAGGGTCGGCGAACCCTTCGGCTCCCTGGTCCTGGCCGTGGCCGTGACCGTCATCGAGGTCGCACTCATCATCACCCTGATGATTTCCGGCGGGCCTGAGACCCAGACCCTGGCCCGCGACACCGTCTTCGCCGCCGTGATGATCACCACCAACGGCATCGTCGGTCTGTCCCTGCTCGTGGGCGCCCGGCGCTACGGCATCACGCTCTTCAACGCCGAAGGCGCCGGCGCCGCCCTGGCAACGATCGCGGCACTGGCGACCTTGACCCTGGTGCTGCCCAACTTCACCTCCGCGCTATCCGGCCCGGAGTTCTCCCCCGCTCAGCTGGCCTTCGCCGCGGTGGCCTCCCTGTCCCTGTACACGATGTTCGTCTTCACCCAGACCGTGCGCCACCGCGACTTCTTCCTCCCGGTCACCACCGCCGCGACCACCCGCGAAGACGCCGAGACCCACGCCGACCCACCCACCGGGCGGGCCGCTGCCCAGAGCCTGGCCCTGCTGCTGGTGTCCCTGGTCGCCGTCGTCGGCCTGGCCAAGATCGAGACCCCGGCCATCGAGGCGGCCGTCAACGCCGTGGGACTGCCGCTCGCCTTCGTCGGCATCGTCATCGCCCTGCTGGTCCTGCTGCCCGAGACCCTGGCCGCCCTCCGGGCAGCCCGCCGAGACCGCATCCAGATCAGCCTGAACCTCGCCTTCGGATCAGCCATGGCCAGCATCGGCCTGACGATCCCCACCATCGCCGTCGCCTCCATCTGGCTCCAAGGACCCCTGGTCCTAGGTCTGGGGTCTACCCAGATCGTCATGCTCGCCCTGACCGTCGTCGTCGGCGTCCTGACCGTCGTCCCCGGCCGGGCCACCCGCCTCCAAGGAGGCGTCCACCTCGTCCTCCTCGCAGCCTTCCTCTTCTGGGCCATCGCCCCTTAGTCGTGACCGCTGCCTCGGACGGCGCGTGCCGATGCCACGTGGCCGCCCCAGCAGACGACCGCCTGCTGGAGCAGCTGCGGGCCCCGACGCCGGCGCCCGCGTCCTCTCCCTCGGCTATCCCACATCGGATCGCCACCCGGTCAGCGTCCCGCTGTCGATCGCTAACCGGACAGCGTCCCGCTGTCGATTGGATGTGGGACAGCCCTAGGGGATTACTGTCCCCGACGTCGGTATCGGATCGCCATGGTGATGCCCACGGTAAGACTCACGGCGATTGCGATGATGGCGACCGGCAGCGGAACGCTAAGCCCTTCGTCGTACATATGTCCTCCATGAGCTTGGGGCCGGGGGGCGACGCCCAGCGCGGTAAGCGTCTGGCCCTTAGGTCAAGCAGTCAATCGTGGTTCATGCACCAAGTCGACGCCGCTCCCACCCAAGCGATGAGAAGCCAACCCCATGCGGACACCCGCGAGGATGCACCGACGCCTCAGCGGTTGGCCGACCGCCCGAACCGTGTAGCCAGCTCACACGACCGAGACCGTCCCAGCAGTCGACCGTCTACCGGCACACCACTCCCCCGCCGGCCCGTCGAGCCGCCGCCTCGACACCGGGCGTCCCGATAGACCCGTCCGCATTGAAATCCCGCACAGGGGCGTCATACGACACACTCGTGCCGTGACCGGACTCAAGATCGGCTACGCCCGGGTCTCGACCACCGGCCAGGACCTCACCGCCCAGCGCAACGCCCTGCAGGCCCTCGGCGTCGAGCCCGACCGGATTTACGTCGACCACGGCCTAACCGGCACCAGCCGCGCCCGCCCCGGCCTGCGCGAGGCCCTGGCCGCCTGCCGCGCCGGTGACACTCTCGTGGTCACCAAGCTCGACCGCCTCGCCCGGTCCCTGCCCGATGCCCGCGACATCGCCGACGAGCTCACGACTCGTCAGGTCAAGCTCGCCCTCGGCTCCTCCGAGCACGACCCCACCGACCCCGTCGGCAGGCTGCTGTTCAACGTCCTGGCGATGATCGCCGAATTCGAGGCCGACCTCATCAAGATGCGCACCCGCGAGGGCCTAGCCGTCGCCCGCGCCGCCGGGCGCTTGCGCGGCCGCAAGCCCAAGCTCAACCCGCGCCAGGAAGCACACCTCGTCGACCTCCACCGCAGCGGCACCAGAACCGCCACAGACCTCGCCGAGCTGTTCGGCGTCGGCCGCTCCACCGTTTACCGCGCCCTCGAGCGGGCTCGAGCATGAGCACCGGCGCGCAAGTCGTGCGGCTCGGTGCGTGGTGCGACGTCGACGACTTCACCTGGCGCAAGCGCACCGAGGGCCGCCTGATCGCCACCATGGACTTCGACGTCCACGAGTACGCCGTCCTCGACGACGACCGCCGTCTGACCCTGCGCACCGATCGGGGCTGGGGCCGCGCCCTGTCGGTCCTCGGTGACAGGTCCACGTCACGGAACCCGTGGGACCACCTCACCGAGGACGACGTCCGCCGCAGCATCTTCATCGCCATGATGCCGGACGACCTCGCCGATGACGCCGAGCCAGATGACGCCCACCCGTTCGGTCACCTCGCCCAGCTGCTCGTCGACCACGGCGTGCACACCACCACCCAGGCGCTGCGAGCCCTCCCCTACGACGTCGAGCTCGGCCCGCGCCTACGCGCGCACTTCGTCCACGACGCAGCGCCCCGGTTTCCCGCGACCGACTGAGCCGTCGGCTGGAGGCCCACAGGTTGCAGAGACAGACCCCGGCACCAGCCAGCAAGATCGCCCCATGCCGGTCACCGGTGGCTGCGACCGCTGCCAGCACCCCTGGGCGTTGCATCCCGGGATCGTCGCGTCGGTCGCGGCGTGCGTGGAGTGCGTCTGGGAAGAGGACCACGACCTGAGGCGGGACGTCTGCCGCAGGTCTAGCGATCGGAGTCCGCGATGAGCATGGCTGGACCGGGAGCCATCCGCGGGGCAGTGGCGGCCGCCGCCTTGGTCCTCGCCGTGGTGACGCTGCCGATACTCCTGACCTCTGACCCGACCTTCGCGCCGGTGACACTGCCCTTCGTGGCCCTGGCCAGCCTCCTGGGCGCCATCTGCGGCACCATCGCCGGGCGTCTGCTGGACAGCGGCCGGACGTGGCGCACCGCGGCGGCCGTTTCTGGCGCGACCGCGATGGTCGCCGTGGTCGCCGTCACGGTCCTGATCAGCGACGGTCGCCTGTTCACCGACCTCACGGGCTTCCTCGTGCTGGCGGCCCTGCTCGCCGGCGGCGCCGTGGTCGTGGCCGTCTGGCAGTCCTGGGCGATGGCCCGCCGCCAGGACCGCCGCCCGGTCCGGCCCCGGACGCAGACATGACGACGCCCGGTCCCAACTGGAGCCCCCACACCGATCTCGGGGACTGGCTCGCCTCACGCCTGACGGACTGGATCGGGGCCGACGCGACGGTGGTCACGTCCCTCGTGCCGGGCGAGTACGAGGCCTACGCCCGGGTCCTGCACCCCGTCGAGGCCAGCTCCCACGGGCAGCCGTCGACGACGTGGGCGGAGGTCTGCGCGGCCACCGGCCGCACGGCGCACCCGCTGATGCAGTGGCAGGTGATCAGCGGCACCCGCCACACCCGCCGGACCACGACCCGCGACTGGCAGGACGGCGAGCCCGAAGCGGGCACCCTCGAGCCGACGGCCCTGGCCGCGACCCTGGACGTCCTCAGCGGCTGGACCGCCCCCGGCGCCGAGTGCGTCATGGCGCTGTGGGACGGCTACGGCTGGGTCGACGGCCGCGGCGCCGCGCTCTACGGCCCCGCCGGGACCGTCGAGCTCGCGCCGGCCTACCCCCGCGACGTCCTCGACGGCCCGCGCCTGCACCTGCCCGGACGGGAGTACCTGCTCTTCACCGGACCGCTGGCCTCGGCAGGCCACCTCGGTCGACGCGTTCCCGCCCTGGTCACCGGCGACGAGGGCACGTGGCTGTGGCGCCAGTCCCCCAACCTGCTGTGGCCCTCCGACCACTCCTGGTGCCTGGCCACCGAGGTCGACCTCGACTCCACCGTGGTTGGCGGTCCCGCCGCTCTCGTCGACGCCCTCCTCGCCTCCCCCGCGCTCGAGGCGCACGCCGTCCCACCCGACGGCGACCTCAGCTTCGCCGGCGACCACGTCAACCCCTCTCCCTGACGACGGCGTCCACAACCCCTCCGCCGGGGCTATTGCGACAGCACCCGGTCGGACACGAGTTCTGGACGCCGACACGCCGAGCGGCCCGACCGCGGCCACGGCTGTCGCTCAAAGCATCGAATACGACTCTCGACACCTCGGTGCGAGGATCCCTACAAGAATGGCGATCGGACGATTTCCAGGACCACCGAGGCGGGCTCTCGCGATTTCCAGGCGAGGTTGATGGTCGGCGATCGCTTCGCGGGCGATGTCGCTGACGCGACGGGCGGCGGGATCGACGCCGGACAGGACGAGCCGTCCCGGCCCGACCCGCGACGGCGGCCGGACGACGCGACGAGTCGGTGGGCCTGTCAGATCCAGATGGCCGGGTCGACGTCGTCGTGGGCCGCGGCCGCGGGCGCCCGCTCGACGACACGCCCGGGGACGCCGACGACCACGGCACCGGCCGGGACGTCGCGCACGACGACGGCGTTGGCGCCGACCTGCGCACCGGCCCCGACGGTGATGGCGCCGAGCACCCGGGCGCCGGCGCCGACGGTCACGCCGTCCTCCAGCGTGGGGTGGCGCTTGCCGCGCTCCAGGCTGCGCCCGCCGAGGTTGACGCCGTTGTACATCATCACGTCGTCGCCGATCACCGCCGTCTCCCCGATGACCACACCCATCCCGTGGTCGATGAAGAAGCGCCGGCCGATCGTCGCGCCGGGGTGGATCTCCACGCCCGTCGCGGAGCGCGACACGTGCGAGAGCAGGCGCGCCGCGAGCCGGCTGCCGGGCCGCTGCCACAGGCGGTGGGAGAGCCGGTGCACCCAGACGGCGTGGAGCCCGGGGTAGGCCAGCAGCAGCTCGGCGCGGCCGCGGGCGGCCGGGTCGCGCCGGGCGGCCGTCGCGAGGTCCTCGCGCAGCCGCTCGCGCCAGGTGAGGCGGTCGTCCGGGACGTGCGGCGCCGGGGCGGGGGCGCCCTGGACGCCGGCGACCGCCGGGGCGCGGCGGGCGCCCCGGCGGTCGGAGGTCGTCGTCACGGGGCGGCTCACTCCATGAGGTCGGAGTAGAGGATGGTGGACAGGTAGCGCTCGCCGAAGGACGGGATGATCACGACGATGGTCTTGCCCTCCATCTCGGGGCGCTTGGCCACCTCGACGGCGGCGTAGAGCGCCGAGCCGGAGGAGATGCCGGCGAGGACGCCCTCCTCCGCGGCGGCGCGGCGGGCCCAGCGCACCGAGGTCTCCGCGTCGACGTCGACGACCTCGTCGTAGACGTCGGTGTCGAGGATGCCGGGCACGAAGTTGGCGCCGATGCCCTGGATCTTGTGCGGCCCGGGCTGGCCGCCGTTGAGGATCGGCGACTCGGCCGGCTCCACGCCGACGACCCGCAGGCCCGGCTTGCGCGCCTTGAGGACCTGGCCGATGCCGGTGATGGTGCCGCCCGTGCCGATGCCCGCGACGACGACGTCGACCTCGCCGTCGGTGTCCTTCCAGATCTCCTCGGCGGTGGTCTGCCGGTGGATCTCGGGGTTGGCCTCGTTCTCGAACTGGCGCGCGAGCACCGAGCCGTCCTCGGCCGCCAGCTCCTCGGCCTTGGCGACGGCGCCGCGCATGCCCTCGCTGCCGGGCGTCAGCACGAGCTCGGCGCCGTAGGCGCGCAGCAGGGCGCGGCGCTCCTTCGACATGGTCTCGGGCATGGCCAGCACGACCTGGTAGCCGCGGGCCGCCCCCGTCATGGCCAGTGCGATGCCGGTGTTGCCGCTGGTCGCCTCGACGATCCGCCCGCCCGGCTTGAGCTCGCCCGAGCGCTCGGCGGCGTCGACCATCGCGATGCCGATGCGGTCCTTGACGCTGCTCGAGGGGTTGTAGAACTCGAGCTTGGCCGCCACGGTCGCGCGGGCGCCGTCGGTGATGCGGTTGAGGCGCACGAGCGGCGTGCCGCCCACGAGCTTCGTGACGTCGTCGTAGATGGGCACCGGGTCGCTCCTCGGGCAGGTGGGGGTCAGGTGCCGTCCCGATGCTTCCCGACCGGGACGGTGCTGCTCGGTGGATCCCAACGCACGAGGGCGCGGACGACGTCCCCGGGACGCCGCTCGTCTCACGTGCTGGGACACCCCTCGCCCGGTCGGGGGGCGCGGGAACACCGCTGGGCGGGGGCTGTTGGGGCGGGGGTGCGCCGGTCACGGCGCGGTCACGGCGCGGCTGGCCCTCGACGGGCCGGACCGCCCCGGCTGCGCCAGGCTCGACCGGCAGCCTGCGCCCGGCCGCTGCGCCGGCGCGCGGGAGACGAGCACGACGAGCGAGAAGGAGCACCCCTGTGGCTGTCCCCACCATCACGCTGAACGACGGGCGCGCCATCCCCCAGCTGGGCTTCGGCGTCTTCCAGATCGAGCCGGAGAACACCGAGCAGGCCGTCCTCACCGCCTTCGAGGCGGGCTACCGCCACATCGACACGGCGGAGATGTACGGCAACGAGAAGGAGGTCGGCGCGGCCGTCGCGTCCTCCGACCTCGACCGCTCGGACGTGTGGATCACGAGCAAGCTCAACAACGGCTTCCACCGCCCGGACGACGCGGAGCGGGCGATGGACCAGACCCTCGCCGACCTCGGCACCGACCACGTGGACCTCTTCCTCATCCACTGGCCGCTGCCGACGCAGTACGACGGCGACTACGTGTCGACGTGGAAGGCGCTGGAGAAGTTCAAGGCCGACGGCCGCGCCCGCTCCATCGGCGTGTCGAACTTCCAGGTCGACCACCTCGAGCGGCTCGCCCGCGAGTGCGACGTCGTGCCCGCGGTCAACCAGATCGAGGTGCACCCGTACTTCACCAACGAGGCGGTGCGCGCCTACGGCAGCGAGCACGGCATCGCGACCGAGGCCTGGTCGCCGATCGCGCAGGGCGGGGTCCTCAAGGACCCGGTCATCAGCGAGATCGCCGAGCGCGTGGGCAAGAGCACCGCGCAGGTGACGCTCGCGTGGCACATCGCCCGCGGCGACATCATCTTCCCGAAGTCGGTGACGCCCGAGCGCGTGCGCGCCAACTTCGACATCTTCGACGTCGGCCTCACGGAGGAGGACGTCCGCCGCATCACCGCCCTCGACAAGGGCGAGGACGGCCGCACGGGCCCGAACCCCGACACGTTCGACATGATCCCGAGCTGACGACCGGGTGAGGTCCCGGGCGGCGCGCCGCCCGGGACGACCTGTTCGTCGCTCGTGACCGTGCGCGGTCACGAGCGACGAGCAGGTCCGGCAGCACGACGACGAGGGCGGGACCGCACGCGCGGTCCCGCCCTCGTCCGCGTCCACGCCCCCTCGGGCAGGCTGGGCGGGTGCAGGCAGGGGTGGGCGTCGTCGTCCTCGCGGGAGGCGCGTCGCGGCGCTTCGGCGCCGACAAGCTCGCCGCCGACCTCGGCGGACGCCCGGTGCTGGCCCGGTGCCTCGACGGCGTCGTCGCGGCGCTGGAGGGGGCGCCGGTCGTCGTCGTCGGCCCGCCGTCCCGGCGCGACGGGGTGGGCGGGGCGGACGTCGTCCTCGAGGACCCGCCCGGGTCCGGCCCGGCGGCGGGCGTCCTCGCGGGCGCGCGCCACCTGGCCCGCACCGCGGCCCCGGACGTCGTCGCCGTCGTCCCGGGGGACGCCCCGTGGGCGGGCGAGGCCCTGCCGCTCCTCCTCGCCGCCCTGGACGACCCGATGGCGGACGCCGCGGTGGCCGTCACCCCCGACGGACGCCGCCAGCACCTCCTCCTCGCCGTCCGCGCCACGCACCTGACCGCCCTCGACGCGCCGGCGCTCCTCGGGGCGCCCGCACGGGCCCTGGTCCACGGCCTTCGCGTGGTGGAGGTGCGGGTGGGCGAGGCGTCCGCCCTGGACGTCGACGACGCCTCCGCCCTCGAGCTCGCGCGGGAGCACCTCCTCGGCGACGCGTGACCAGCCACCGGCTGGAGGAGCCTCGTCCCCGGGCGGGTGACGACCCGTGACGGCCGACTCCGCCGACCGCCCTCCGCCACTACGCTCCAGCCCGCCGCCGCCGGTCCGCCGCTGCGGGCACCACACCGCTGCAGGACCGCTCGCACCACCGCCTGTGACACCGCTTGGGGGGCTCCACCGTGCGTCGAACCGCGCCCGTCCTCGTCCGCGCCGCGGCGGTCGCCGTCCTGGCGCCCACCGTGCTCGGCCTCACCGGCTGCGGCCTGCTCTCCCGGGACGCCGAGGGCGGGGGGACGTCGTCGGCGGCGCAGGAGCAGGGCTCGGGCGGGTCCGAGGTGTCGAGCTCGGGCGGGGAGTCCGTCGTCGGCGAGGTGGCCGCCGACGTCCAGGACCGCCACCCGCAGGGCCACCTGCTGACCGCGAGCGCCGTGCAGGTGCGCGACCGGTCGATCGCCGTGGAGATCGCGCTCGTCAACGGCAGCACGCGCGAGATCCAGATGAACAGCAACCGCCTGCACCTCCTCGACGACGTCGGCAACGCCTACGAGTTCTCCCCGCCGACCCAGAACGAGGACCTCCGGGTGGCGCCCGGGGCCGAGCTCTCCGGCACGCTCGTCTTCCTCGGCGTCCTCGACCCGTCGGCCACCTCGCTGACGATGCTCGCCAACGTGAACGACCCCGAGCAGGCGGTGGACCTCGAGGACAGGGACAACCAGGGCAGCTACCCCGAGCTCGTCCTCGACGGCCTCCCCCTCCCGTGACGCGTCCCGGACGGGGAGGGCGGCGCGCCGCCGTCGTGGGAGCGGCCCTGCCCGCCCTCCTCGTGCTGTCCCTCTCCGGCTGCGGCCTGCTGGGCGGCGACGACCCGGAGCCGGCGGGGGGCGCCCCCGCGCCCGGCGGCTCCGAGGTCGAGGTGTCCGAGCCGGAGGGCTCCACCCCCCGCTCGTCCGTCACGACCGCGCCCGCCGACCCGGGGAGCGAGGTGTCCGTCGTGGACGAGCTGCCGGAGACGACGCTCGTGGACGGCGCCAGCGTCGGCGACACCTCCGTGGAGGTGCGGGTCGCCGAGCTCCTCGGCTCGCTGGACACCCGCGAGGCGCAGGGCGGGGAGACGGTCGTCGTCCTCGCCGAGCAGATCCTCTTCGACTTCGACGCCGCCGAGCTGCGCCCGGGCTCGGAGGCGACGCTCCAGCAGGTCGTCGAGCTGCTCTCCCTCAGCGACGACCCCGACGTCGCCGTCGTCGGCCACACGGACGGCCGCGGGACGCCGGAGTACAACCAGGACCTCTCCGAGCGACGGGCGCAGGCCGTGGTGGCCGCGCTCGTCGAGCTCGGCGCCGACCCCGCGCGCCTGCAGCCCGAGGGCCGCGGCCAGACCCAGCCCGTCGCGCAGGAGACCACGGCGGACGGCGCCGACGACCCCGAGGGCCGCGCGGCCAACCGCCGCGTCGAGGTCCTCGTCGACGACCTCCCCGGCCAGGACTGACGCAGGAG
Source organism: Pseudokineococcus marinus (assembly GCF_013004605.1). GTDB lineage: Bacteria > Actinomycetota > Actinomycetes > Actinomycetales > Quadrisphaeraceae > Pseudokineococcus > Pseudokineococcus marinus. Next base: position 12,846 of record NZ_JABEMA010000001.1, on the reverse strand, counting down.
ACGCCCGTGCGACGCCCACGACCCGCCCTCCCCCTCCCGCTCGCCGTCGGGGCCGCGCTCCTGCTGGGCGCCTGCTCCGGCGGCGGCGAGCAGGAGGCCCAGGCCCCCGCTCCGGCGCCGTCGACGACCGCCGCGACCCCCGCCGCGACGCCGTCCTCGTCCACGCCGTCCTCGTCGGCGACGCCGTCCTCGTCCGCGACGCCCTCGGCGTCGTCGTCGGACTCGCCCGGGGCGGACGACGCGGGGGCCCAGGACCTCTCCGGCCTCGCGCTGGAGGACCGCCACCCCAACGGGACCCTGCTGCAGGTGACGTCCGTGGCCGTCGAGCGCACCGGGCTGGTCGTCGGCGTGTCCGTGGTCAACGGCCACACCGACCCGATCCGCCTCAACAGCCGGGGCCTGTTCCTCGTGGACGACCAGGGCAACGGCTACAACTTCCGCGAGCCCGAGCAGAACGGGGACCTCGAGGTCGAGCCCGGGGCCGAGCTCGTCGGCGAGTTGGTCTTCCTCGGCGTCCTCGACCCGAGCGCCACCGAGCTCACCCTGAAGACCAACGTCTTCGAGGCCGACCAGAGCATCGACACCACCTCCCGCGCCGACTACGACACCGCGCCCTCGATGCTCGTCCCCGGCATCCCCGTCGGCTGAGCGGGGGCCGCGCCGCAAGTGTGGCCGTCCGGCCCCCGTGCGAGGGTGGCGGACGTGCGAGCAGCCGTCGTCCGCGAGCCCGGTGGGCCCGACGCCATCGAGGTCACCGAGGTCCCCGACCCCTCGCCCGGCCCCGGCGAGGTCGTCGTCGAGGTGGCCGCCGCCGGCGTCAACCGGGCCGACGTCATGCAGCGCCAGGGCCACTACCCGCCGCCGCCCGGCGAGCCCGAGACCCTCGGCCTGGAGTGCTCGGGCACCGTCGCCGAGCTCGGCGAGGGCGTCGAGGGGTGGTCCGTCGGCGACGAGGTGTGCGCGCTGCTCGCGGGAGGTGGCTACGCCGAGCGCGTCGTCGTCCCCGCCGGGCAGCTGCTGCCCGTCCCGCGGGACGTCTCCCTCGTCGACGCGGCCGCGCTGCCGGAGGTGGCCTGCACCGTCTGGTCCAACGTCTTCATCTCCGCGGGCCTCCGCGAGGGCGAGCTGCTCCTCGTGCACGGCGGCGGCAGCGGCATCGGCACCTTCGCCGTCCAGCTGGCCCGGGCCTGGGGGGCGCGCGTGGCCGTGACGGCGGGCAGCGCCCGCAAGCTCGACGCGTGCCGCGAGCTCGGCGCCGAGGTGCTCGTGGACTACACGCAGCAGGACTTCGTCGAGGAGGTCCGTGCCGCCACCGACGGCCGCGGCGCCGACGTCGTCCTCGACGTCGTGGGCGCGACGTACCTCGAGCGCAACGTCGCGGTGCTCGCCCCGAACGGGCGCCTCGTCGTCATCGGCATGCAGGGCGGCCGGCGCGCCGAGCTCGACCTCGGGGCGCTGCTGGCCAAGCGCGCCGCCGTGATGGCGACGTCGCTGCGGGCCCGGCCTCGCGAGGAGAAGGCCGCGATCGTCGCCTCGGTCCGCGAGCACGTGTGGCCCCTCGTCGAGGAGGGGCGGGTGCGCCCCGTCGTCCACCAGCGCATGCCGCTGGAGGACGCCGCCCGCGCGCACGCCGTGCTCGAGGAGTACTCGCACATCGGCAAGGTGCTGCTGCTGGCCCGCCCGGGCGCCGCCGGCGGCGCCCTCGACGACCACGACCTCGGGAGCACCTCATGAGCGGAGGCAGGGCATGACCCAGGGACCGCAGGACGGCCAGGGGCAGCGCCCCGGCCCCGACCAGCAGGCGCAGGACCAGCAGCCCGTCGTCGTCATGACGCAGCAGGGCATGGGCGTCGCCGGCGGCGACGCGCCCAACCCGGCCGAGCAGGTCGAGCGGCCCGACAAGGTCATGCGCATCGGCAGCATGGTCAAGCAGCTGCTCGACGAGGTGCGCAGCGCACCGCTCGACGACAAGGGCCGCGCGCGCCTCGCGGAGGTGCACCAGCGCTCCCTCGCCGAGCTGGAGGACGGGCTGGCCCCCGACCTCGTCGAGGAGCTGCGGCGGATCTCACTGCCGTTCTCCCCCGACGAGGCGCCCAGCGACGCCGAGCTCCGCATCGCCCAGGCCCAGCTCGTCGGCTGGCTGGAAGGCCTCTTCCACGGCATCCAGACCGCCGTCTTCGCCCAGCAGATGGCGGCGCGGGCGCAGCTCGAGCAGATGCGCCGCGCCCTGCCGGGCGGCCAGCAGGGCGGCCAGGGCGCCGGTCCCGGCGGGCCCGTGGCACCGGTGGCGCAGGGGCAGCCGGGCGTCCAGCCCGGCCAGCCGGGCACCGGCCAGTACCTCTGACGACGCCGGACGGACCCGCGTGACGGCCGGCGGGCGACGCGCATGACAGCCGGGGAGCGCACGGCGCCCTGGTGGGGGCGCCTCGCGCCCGGGCTGCTCCGGCGCCGGGACGAGCGCGCCCTCGAGGCCGCGCTCGGCGAGGGCGTGTGGCGACGGGCCCACGACCGCGTGCACCGCTCCGTCGACCGGTACCACCAGGTCCTCGACGGCGTGGCCGCCGACGCCGCCGACGACCCAGGGTCCCGTGTCGCCGAGGCGCTGGCGGGCACGGGCGCGGAGCTCGTCGCCGTCCTCGACGGGGTCCGCTCCCTCGCGCTGGCGGCGCAGCGGGCCGCCCCGAGCGGGGGGCTCGACGTCCCGGCGGTGCCCGCGTCCGCCGGGCTCCCCGACGAGCTGCACCGGAGGCTCTCGCGTGTCGGCACGGCCGTCGCCACCGCCGCGGAGGCCGCCACGATGGCGCGGGTCAGCCTGCGCGGCGCGCGTCCCGACGTCGCCCTCGAGCGAGCGGGGGCCGCCGCCCGCGCGGCTGCGACGGCGCGCCGTCACCTCGGCACGGACCAGACCCCGCCGTCGAGAGACGGCGGGGCCTGACCCGAGGCAGGACTGGGCGGCCCCCGGGATATCGCCCCCCCTGGGGGCGACGTGTGGCCATGTCGCCCTCTACGCCGCCCCTGTCGGGGCGACGTGTGGCCATGTCGCCCTCAGGGCGAGCCGAGACCGAGGGCGGCGCGGGTGCGTCAGCGGGCGGCGCCGTCGTCGTCGCGCTGCGCGTAGTAGCGCCCGGGCTCGCCGCGACGGCGCAGCCCGTCGCCGACGTCCTCGCCGACGCGCCCCGTGGTGCGGCGCGGGTCGTCGGGCAGCTCGCGGTGGTCCGCGGGCCCGTAGAAGAAGGTGAGGGCGCCGAGCGCCCGGTCGCGAAGCCTGGGCCTCGCGGGTCCCGTCGTGGTCATGGTGGCCTCCATCGCGCGTCCGGCGGGGTGCGTGCCGCGGCGCGTCGAGCCGGTGCGGCACGCCGGGCCGGCGGGAGCAGGGCCGGGCTCCCAGTGGAGCACCGCCCACCGGGGGCTGCCACCGGTCGCCCGGGGCACCCACCCCCGGACCGGCTCTCACCGGGCCAGGTCCCGCCGGGCCGGGGTCGAGCGGCGCACCGGGTCGAGCGGCGCGCTCGCGGTCAGACCCCGAGGAGCTCCTCGACCACGCGGGCGACGCCGTCCTCCGCGCACGGCGGCGCCGTCGCGGCGGCCGCGGCCACCGCCTCGGGGTGACCGCCCGCCATCGCGTAGCCGCGGCCGGCCCAGCGGAGCATCTCGACGTCGTTGGGCATGTCGCCGAACGCGACGACGTCCTCGCGGGCGACGCCGAGGGACGCCGCGTGGGCGGCGAGCGCGACCGCCTTGCTGACGCCGACGGCGCTCACCTCGATGAGCGGGCTCTCCGGGCTCGAGTGCGTCGGGTGCGCGAGGCCGCCGAGCTCCTCCCGCGCCACCGCGAGCAGCTCCTCCGAGGTGCCGGCCTCCCGGCGGACGAGGACCTTGAGGACGACGGGGTCGGGGTCGAGCAGCGCGGGCAGGTCGCCGACCTCGACCTCCCGGCCGCCGTCGAAGCGCACGACGTAGCCCGGCTCGCGCCGGAAGCCGGCGAGCGTCTCGAGCGCCACGGCGAGGCCGTCGAGCCGGCGCCGGAGGCGGGCCACCGCCTCGAGCGCGTCCGCGGGGGCGAGCCCGGTGGCGGACAGGACGCGGCGCCCACCGGCGTCGTAGACGACGGCGCCGTTGGCGCAGATGGCCGTGCCCGTGTGCCCGGTCTGCTCGGCCACCGGGTCCAGCCACACGACGGGGCGCCCGGTGACGAAGACGACGTGGACGCCCGCCGCCCGGCAGGCCGAGATCATCGCCAGGGTCCGCGGCGACGCGAGGCCGCCCGGACCCAGCAGGGTCCCGTCGAGGTCGCTGGCGACCAGACGGACCCGACCGGTGGCCACCGGCCCTGAGCCCTCGTCCATCGCCACGGCCGCATCCTGCCCTGCGCCCGCGGGTGCGCCGCCGCCCGGGTCGCCGGAGGGCGACCGGGCGTCCAGGCTGGAGGGATGACGCAGACCACCCAGAACACCTTCCGGGACCCCACCACGGCCTACCCACAGCCCGAGCAGCCCCAGCAGGACCAGGCGGCCCCGGGCCTCGCCCGCGAGATGGGCCCGAAGCCCGACCACGGCGAGGACACCTACGTCGGCTACGGCCGCCTCACCGACCGCGTCGCCGTCGTCACCGGCGCCGACTCGGGCATCGGCCGCGCCGCCGCCATCGCCTACGCCCGCGAGGGCGCCGACGTCGTGCTGTCCTACCTGCCGTCGGAGGAGGAGGACGCGCAGGAGGTCGTCCGCCTCGTCGAGGCCGCCGGCCGGCGCGCCGTGACCGTCCCGGGCGACCTGTCGCAGGAGGCGGCGAACACCGAGCTCGTCGAGCGCGCCGTCGCCGAGCTGGGCCGCATCGACGTCCTCACCGTCGTCGCGGGCAAGCAGACGGCGGTCGACGACATCGCCGACCTCACGACCGAGCAGTTCGACGAGACCTTCCGCACCAACGTGCACGCGCTGTTCTGGGTGACGAAGGCCGCTGTGCCGCACATGGAGCCGGGCTCCAGCATCATCACGACGTCGTCGGTGCAGGCCTACCAGCCCTCGCCGAATCTCCTCGACTACGCGCCGACGAAGGCCGCGATCAACGCCTACACGAAGGCGCTCGCGGGGCAGCTGGCGCCCAAGGGCATCCGGGTCAACGCCGTGGCGCCGGGGCCGTTCTGGACCCCGCTGCAGGTCTCGGGCGGCCAGCCGCCGGAGGCGCGGCCGGAGTTCGGCGCGCAGACGCCGCTCGCGCGCGCCGGCCAGCCGGCCGAGCTCGCCGCGGCCTACGTGCACCTCGCGTGCCCCGAGTCGAGCTACACCACGGGCTCGACGTACTCGAGCACGGGCGGCATGCCCACGCCCTGAGCCCTCCGCCAGCAGCACGGCGCGCCGGTCGACCCTCGCGGGTCGACCGGCGCCGTCGTCTCCGCACTCCGTCGACAGATCGACGTCCCCGGCGCCCCTCTCCCGCACGTCGTCGACGACGTGCCCCTCAGGGGCGCTCTCTCGCGGCGATGTGTCGACGAGGTGCCCTGGGAAGCGCCCCTCACAGGGCGTTCTGACGACGACGTGCCCCGAGGGGGGCCTCCGCACGGCGTCGTGACGACGACGGGCCCTCCCACGAGCCAGGTCACCCGACGACGGCGCCGGCCTCGCCCCGCGCGAGGTCGCGGCCGTAGACGTCGAGCAGGCCGTTGGCGTCGCCGTCGACGAGCGGCAGCACCGTGCCGACGAGCACCCGGTCGGCGCCGAGGACGAGCACGCGGCCGTACTCGGCCGGCGTGACCGAGCCCGACGTCGAGGGCGCCACCGAGCCGTCCGCCCGAGAGGTGACGAGGCGCAGCTCGCCGGTGGCGAGGTCGCGCCGGTAGTGGTCGGTGCGGCGGTTGCCGTCCTCGGCCAGCAGGGGCGCCGCCGTCGCGACGAAGCCGTACCGCCCCGTCGGGTCGAGCCCGAGCTGGTGCTCCCAGGCCGCCGTCTGGCCGGTGCCGAGCGGCGCGAGCCCACCGGTGACGAGGTCCTTGCGGTAGGCGAGGCCGGTCGACCACGACGTCGTGGGCGCCGCCGGCTTGGCCGCCGTGCTGAAGGCGACGTAGCGGCCGTCGTCGCTCACGGCGACGTCGCCCGTGTCGCGGAAGACCGAGACCTCGACGGGCGTCGACCCGGCCCGCGGCACGGTGGACGCCACGAGCAGCTCGCCCGTCACGAGGTCCTTGCGCACGAGGACGAGCGGGCGCCCCGAGGCCTGCGCGGGGAAGACGGCGTACCGGCCGTCGGGGGTCACCTCGAGCGCCGGGCCCGTGGCGCGCAGCGGCGTCTCACCGCCGGTCGACGACGTCGACACGCGCCGCACCTCACCCGTCGTCAGGTCCTTGGCGAAGACGTCGGCGACGCCGTTGCGGTCGTCGGGGACGAGGTCGGGGCGGGCGGACAGGAAGAGCACCGTCGAGCCGTCCGCCGTCATGGCCAGGCCCGGGCTCCTCGCGTGGACCGAGGAGCCGGTCGGCAGCAGCACGCCGGCCGTCGAGGACGACGCGCCGCCGGCGGCCGGGGCGCTGACGAGCGCCCACTCGCCCGTCCGCAGGTCGAGGCGGTAGGCGTCGAGGAGGTTGTTGCGGTCCTCCGGGACGAGGCGCGTGGTCGTCGAGAGGGCCAGGTAGCGGCCGTCCTCCGAGAGCACGACGGCGCTCGCGTTGGTGCTGTCCGTCGAGGACGAGCCCCACGACGCCGGCAGCGGCGCCACGCGCCGGCTCGTGCCGCGGGCGCGGTCGAGCAGGTGCAGCTCGGGGGCGGCGTTCGTGTCGCCCGCCTCGAGCCGCGCGGCGGTGCTGACGACGACCCAGCGACCGTCGCGCGTGGCCGCCAGCCCGGCGCCCGTGGCCGTCCCCGAGCCCTCGGCCGGCGGGACGAGGGGCAGGTACGGCGGCACGGACGACGGCACGCCGACCCGCACGACGGCGCTCACCGCCGACGGGCTGCCCGCCCCGTCGACGGCCACGACCACGACCTCGACCTCCGCGCCCTCCGCGAGCCCGGTGAGGAGGACCTCGGTCGCCCCCGGCACGAGGGCCACGAGCTCGCCGTCGACGAGGACCCGGTGCTCCACGACGTCGTCCTCGACGGGCGCGGCCCACGAGACGGCGACCTCCCCGGGCCGGTCGCCGGGGACGGCCACGACCCCCGACGGCGCGGACGGCGGGAGGTCCCTGGGCGTCGCGCGGACGGCGGCGTGCGCGGCGGAGACGTTGCCGGCGGCGTCGACGGCCAGGACGACGACCGAGCGCTCGACGCCGGGCTGGAGACCGTCGAGGCGGGCGCGCAGCGGCGACCCGGCGGGCACCTCCGCGGCGAGGACGCCGTCGAGCACGACGCGGTAGGCCACCGCGTCGCCCACGGGCGACCAGGTGACCTCGAGGGCCCGGTCGAGCTCGATGACGGCGACGCCCTCGACGGCCGCGGGCGGGACGTCGTCGTGCGGGGTGACGGCGACGGGCGCGCTGGGCGTCGAGCGGTTGCCCGCGCGGTCGACCGCGACCACGCGGTAGGTCACCTCGACGTCGTTGGCGAGGTCGGTCAGCCGCACCGCGGTCGCGGGCGCGTCGACGCGGGCGACGACGACGCCGTCCGCGTCGAGCACCTCGTAGCCGGCGAGCGCGCGGTCGGTCACGGGCTCCCACGACAGCTGCGCGGAGCGGTCGCCGGGACGCGCGACCACGCCGTCGACGGCGCCGGGCGGGGTGAGGTCGAGCGGCACGACCTCGACCTCGGGCGAGGAGGCGCCCGAGGCGTTGCCGTGCCCGTCGACCGCGACGAGCGCGTAGCGGTACGGGCGACCGACCTCGAGCCCCGTCGCCGTCCACGACGTCGTGCCGGCCGGCAGCACCGCGACGACGACGCCGTCCTGCAGCACGCGCACGGCCGCGAGGTCGACGTCGGTCCCCGGGTCCCACGTCAGGGCGGCGCTCTCGTCGCCCGCGACCCCGCGCAGCCCGGTGGGCACCGCCGGCGCGGTGAGGTCGGTCGGGGTCGCGCTGACCACGGGCGACGACGCCGCGGAGCGGTTGCCGGCCGCGTCGACGGCGACGAGGGAGTAGCGGTAGGTCCGGTCGTTGACGAGCCCGGTGTCGGTCCAGCTGGTCACCGCGGCGGGCAGGACGGTGACGCGGACGCCGTCGCGCAGCACCTCCACGGCCGTCCGGTCCGTGTCGGACGCCGCGTGCCAGGCCAGGGACACCTGGGCGTCGCCGCGGACGGCGACGAGCCCGGTCGGCACCGGCGGCGGCGCGTCGTCGACCGGCACGCCCGTCACGGCCGCGGAGCGCATGGACTCGAGGCCGTTCGTGCCGCGCGCGCTCACGGCGACCGAGTACTGCCGGCCGTTGACGAGGCCGCTGAGCCGTGTCGTGGTCGTGCCCGCCGGCACCGTGGCGGCGAGGGTCCCGTCGAGGAAGACGCGGTACTCCCGCAAGGCGCTGCCGGTGGTGACGGCGTCCCACCGGACGACGAGGGCGCGGTCGGTCGGCGTGAGCGCCACCCCGCGCGGCATCCCCGGGGGGAAGAGGACCTCTCCGAGGACCGGCTCGGCGTCGTCGAGGCGGACCACCGGCGCCGCGCCCGGGCTCTGCTCGCCCCCGACCAGCGAGGGGGCCAGCGCCGGCACGAGCACCGCCGCGGCGGTGGCGAGCGCGACGGCGACCGCCGCCAGCAGGGAGCGGACGGCGAGCCGCCGGGCGGTCGCGTCCGCGCCGTCCGGGGTGCTGACGCTGGTGAGGGCGCGGTGGAGAGGCACGCCGGTGCATCGGGCACCGCGCCCGCCGGCACGAGCCCCGCCGTGGCCGCGCCCGCCGTCGACCACCCGGACGGCGCCCCGATCCGTCGGGGGCGGGTCCGTCGGCGGCGGGTCCGTCGGCAGCGGGTCGGTGCGCGGATCAGCGCAGCTGCGCGGCCAGCGGGCAGGTGGTGGCGCCGCGGGCGGCCAGACCCACGCGGTCGAGGTGGGTCACCACCGCTCGGTAGGCGCCCCACAGCGTCGTCTCCGTGTAGAGGACGCCCTGCTCGGCGCAGTAGGCCCGCACCAGGGGCTGGGCCCGGCGGAGGTTCGGCCTCGGCATGCTCGGGAAGAGGTGGTGCTCGACCTGGAGCTCGAGCCCGCCCATCACGGTGCGGACGAGCGCCCCGCCGCGCACGTTCCGCGACATGAGCACCTGGCGCCGCAGGAAGTCGACCTTCGCGCCCCTCGCGACGACCGGCATCCCGACGTGGTTGGGCGCGAAGGCGCCGCCCATGCTGACGCCGAAGACGGCGAGGTGGACCGCCAGGAAGGCCGCCGCCTTGCCCGGCGAGAGGAGGAGCAGCAGCACGGACAGGTAGGCCCCCCAGTGCCCGGCGATCATGGCGACGTCGACCCAGCGCCCCCGGACGGACCGGCCGCGGAGGAGCCTCGTGGCGCTGGCGACGTGCAGGTTGACCCCCTCGAGCAGCAGCAGGGGGAAGAAGAGCCACCCCTGGTGGCGCGTGAGCCACCTCAGGGCGCCGCGGCGGGACTCCGCCGCCTCCACGGTGAAGGACAGCGCCCCCGGCTCGACGTCGCCGTCGACGCCGAGCTGGTTGGGGGCCTGGTGGTGACGCGTGTGCTTGCCCGTCCACCAGCCGTAGCTCAGCCCCGCGACGAGGCTGGCGAAGACCCGCCCCGCCCACTCGTTGGCGCGAGGGGACGCGAAGATCTGGCGGTGCGCCCCGTCGTGCCCCAGGAAGGCGCACTGCGTGACGACGAGGGCCAGGGCGGCGGCCAGGAGCAGGACCCACCAGCTGTGGCCGACCAGCACCACGCCGGTGGCCACGGCGCCGAGCGCGAGCGCGGCGGCGGCCATGCGGGGCCAGTAGTACCCGCGGCGGCGGGACATCAGCCCCGCCTCGCGGACCCGGCGCGCCAGCTCGGTGTAGGTGCTCACCTGCCGGTCGCGGTGCCGCAGCGCCCGCGGCGGGGTCAGCGCGGCACCGGTGGGGATCACGACGTCGTCCATGGCAGCAGCTCGGCTCTCGGTCCGGGGAGCACCCGGCGCGCGGAGGTCCCGCGCCACCGGTCGGTCACGCCCGGCGCACCGGGCTCGACGGCGCCGGTGCTGACGTCAGCGGACGTCGGCACCGGCCGGGACGTCAGCGGACGTCGGCGCCGTGCTCGTAGTCGGTCTGGTCGTGGTCGTCGCCCTCGATCTCCTTGGCGAGCAGCCCGGAGCCGAGGGCCCACAGCGCCGCCCCGACGATGGCCACGTAGACGCCGATCTGCGCGGACAGGTCGTCACCGCGCTCGAGGCCGCCCATGGGGTTGAAGGAGAAGGCGATCGCCTGCACGGTCACCGCGAGGGCGACGGCCATGGAGACGAGGGTCAGACCCCGGTGCTGGCCGTGGTCGGAGCGCCCGCGGGCGTAGACCATCGCGAGGAGCAGCCCGAGGCCGAGGTAGGCCATGAAGGGGACGAGGGAGTCGGTCTCGTAGCCCGTGCGACGGGGCTCCTCGTCGGCGCCCAGCCCCACCCAGTTCATGAAGGGGGCGATGTTGAGGACGACGACGCCGACGGCGGCGACGCCCAGGCCGGCGGCCGAGGCCTTGCGGGGGGAGCTGGGCGCGGGGTGGGCGCTGCGGGGCGCGGTGCCGGAGGCGGCGCGGGGGCGGGGAGCGGTGCCAGACATGAGCAAGTCCTTGTCGGTCGGGCGAGGCGGTGACCGCATCGCCGGTGGGCTGCGGCGTCGCGGGGCGTGGAGCCGGTCGCGCGACGACGGAGCGGGTGGGGGGCGCGCGGCGCGCGCCACCGGCGCGCGGGCCCGGGGCCCGCAGCAGGTGGTGGGAGATCGAGCGGACGCTCGGGGCGACCTCGACGGTCGACGGCCCGGGGCGGCTCTGCAGCGCATCTACGGCGTCGTCTACATCGTAGGCTGCTACGACGACGCTAGGACGGCGCCCGACGGCGCGCAACAGGGAGCGCTCGCGGTGCCCTCGCGACCGTCCCCGACGACGACGACGAGGAGCCGCTGTGCGCACGGCCGACGAGGGCTCGACGGACGACAGCGGCAGGGACGGTGCGAGCACGCCCGGCACCGGGCGCCGGCGGGCCGCCGCACCGCGAGGCCGGGGGCGCATCGACCGCGACCAGGTCCTGCGCGCCGCCCTGGCCGTGGTCGACGCCGAGGGGCTCGACGCGCTGACCATGCGACGGCTGGGCGCCGAGCTGCGGTGCGACCCGATGACGATCTACCGGTACACGCCCACGCGGGACGCGCTGCTCGACGGCGTCGCCGAGCTCGTGGTCGAGCAGCTGCCGCCGCTCGGGGAGGAGGGGGGTGAGGACTGGCAGGTGGAGCTGCGGGCGTCCGCGCACGCCTTCCGCTCCCTCGCCCTGGCCCACCGCCACGTCGCGCCGCTGCTCATCACCCGACCGCTCTCCACGCCGATCGGGCTGCGCCCGCTGGGCACCCTGCGGCCGCTGGAGCGCACCCTGGCGCTGCTCGAGGGAGCCGGCTTCGCCCCGGCCGACGCCCTGCACGTCTACCGCGCCTTCACGTCCTTCGTCGCCGGCCACGTCCTCACCGAGCTGCAGGAGCTCGTCGCCGACCCCGAGGAGGCCGAGGACTTCCTGCGCCTGGGCCTGCACCGCCTCCCGCTCGGCCAGTTCCCCCGCACCCGCGCGCTGGCCGGCGCCCTGGCCCGCTACGACGGTGCCGCGGAGCTGGACCAGGGCCTGGACGTGCTGCTGTCCGGGCTGCGCGCCCACCTGCTCGGCTGACACCGGCCGGGCGACGCCGGCCGGCCCGCGGCGCGGGGCGGGTCAGCGCGGCAGCGTCGCGAGCACGGCGGCGGCGCCGTCCTCGAGCACCGAGCCGGTGACCTCGTCGGCCGCCTCCCTCACCTCGGCGGGCGCCTGGCCCATGGCGACGCCGCGGGCGGCCCAGCGGAGCATCTCGAGGTCGTTGCGCCCGTCGCCCATGGCGAGGGTGTGCGCGCGGTCGACGCCGAGCCGCTCGCGCACGACCTCCAGGGCGCTGGCCTTGCTCACGCCCTCGGGCGCGAGGTCCAGCCACGCCGTCCAGCCGACGGAGTAGTTGACGCCCTTCATGCCGAGGCGCGAGGTGATCTCGAGGAAGTCCTCGGGCGTGTGCTCGGGGCTGCGGACGACGACGCGCGAGGCGGGCGCGTGGAGCAGCTCCTCGAAGGGCACCTGCGTGATGCGGCCCGTGAGCTCGTGCTCCGGGAAGCGACCGGCCACCTTGAAGCCGACGCCGACGTCCTCGACGGCGAAGGCCGCTCCGGGCAGGTCCTCGACGAGCAGCCGCAGCACGGGGGCGGGGTCGAAGGTCACGACGTCGGTGAGCTCGTGGCCACCCGGCAGCTCGGGGTCCACCTTCACCGTGACGGCCCCGTTGCTGCACACCATCGGCGACACGTAGGGCTTCGCGGCGGCGTCGCCGGAGCCGGTCAGGCCGAGCCAGCCGAGCACCGGGAAGGCGCTGTCGAGCGAGCGCCCCGTCGCCACGACGACGTGGTGGCCCGCGGCGACGACGTCCTGGACGGCGTCGCGGACGGCCGGCGACAGCACCTCGTCGTGGTCGATGAGGGTGCCGTCGACGTCCAGGGCCACGAGCCAGCGCATGCTGCGACAGTACGTCGGCGCCCGTCGCGTCCGCGGGGGCCGTCCGGGTGGGGCGCCGCGCACCGCCGAGCCGTCGCCGCCGGGCCACCCCGCCGCCACGCGCCCGTCGCCGGTCGGCCACCTGCGGGCGGTGGGGTCGCGCGCATGCCGACCCGCTCCCCCTCCCGCCGCCGCACCCTCGCCGTCCTCGCCTGCGGCGCGGCCGCCGGCCCGCTCCTCCTCGGGGTCCCGGCGGC